>CAYORY010000246.1:0-2629 GCA_964406435.1 uncultured Roseivirgaceae bacterium
CAAGATTACAAGTGTCAGTACCTGGGCAAGCAGTGATGTCAGCTAGTGTGTCAAAGCCAGGCTCTGCCAATCCGATTTTCTTAAGTGCAGCATAGATCGGCTCGATGTTGTGAGGCTTCACAAATCGAAATAGCAACCCTTGATTAATCGTCAGACGGATGTCGTCCGTCGCGTAATCCTGCGCGATATCCGCTAGTCTTCGGGCACGTTCCACGTCGATGTTGCCCAATGGCACACGCACTTGCACGGCATAGTGTCCCTTTTGCTTTTGCTCAAAAACATTTGAAACCTTCCATACTTCAAAAGCATTCCGATCTTCTATTTCTACATCCGGGGCGATCTTAGTTTCAGGAATTTCATAGTGAAATGGATCCTCAGAAATAGGAAAGGAAGTGAAGGCCAGGGTCTTTTTTTCTTGGTCCACCAATTTCAAAAACCCATCTACCCCGATTCCTTTGTTTGGCTCTATCAAATATTTCAGACGTGCTTTCAGTCTTCTCTCGCGCTCGCCATACCGATCAAAAACCCTGAGTCCGGCTTCAATAAAGGGTATGAGTTGATCAACTGGAAGAAACTCATAGGCCACTTGTCCCAGAAAGGGCTGAGCTCCCAAGCCGCCACCAATGATTACTTTGAACCCTTTTTTGCCATTATGAATTCGTGCAATAAATCCAAAATCGTGGATGAAGGTAAAGGCCTGGTCACGGTCGCTGGCCGAAAAGGCCATCTTGATCTTTCGTCCCATGTCTTGGCAAATAGGGTTACGAAGGAAATACTCAAACACGGCATGTGCGTAAGCGGAAACATCAAACGGTTCTTCAGGATCAATTCCTGCATAAGGTGAGGCGGTGATGTTTCGAACCGTATTACCGCACGCCTCACGAGCCGTCACACCTGATCGTTCCAGTGCTTCCCAAATCGCAGGAGAATCGGTCATGCGCACATAGTGTAACTGAATGTTTTGGCGTGTTGTGAAATGGAGATTGCCTTTGGTGTAAGCCTCCGACAAATCAGCAATAGTCCGCAGTTGATCTGGGGTGATTTTACCATAAGGCA
Source organism: uncultured Roseivirgaceae bacterium (assembly GCA_964406435.1). GTDB lineage: Bacteria > Bacteroidota > Bacteroidia > Cytophagales > Cyclobacteriaceae > JAAEPI01. The sequence continues at coordinate 1,057 of CAYORY010000246.1, forward strand.
GTTTGATGCGGAACATCTGCACGCCTTGTTGCCGCTGACCATATACGCCCCGAGTCAGACGATAGAGTTTGAATCTGTCCTCGTCTTCCTGACCTTTAATGAATCCTTCGATTCGGGATTTTAATTCCTTGATGTCCTTTTCTGCTGCCGGAGAAAGTAAATCCTGTGCCATTTTATTTTCGTTTTGTGTTTTATTCAATAAAAAACCCCAGCTTGTTCGACCGGGGTTTTAATTTTATTTCAGTTAACTGAAAAACCCGGTGGAGGTAAATCCTTCATCATGCAAAAGCACATCATGAATTCTTTCCCTATGTTCCTTAGTATGCTCATTCGATCAACTCACTTAGTCTTTCATTTTTTTTTACAATTCTTGAAGCATGTAGCGCCTGCTCTATATCTGCGAGAATATCATTCACGTTCTCTAATCCCACAGAAATTCTCACCAAGCCCGGCGCAATGCCCACTTTAGCCCTTTCCTCTTCGGTCAATTTGCTATGTGTAGTGCTTGCCGGATGCGTAACTGTCGTCCTCGTGTCACCGAGGTTGGCTGTCAGACTTAGCATCTTCAGGGCGTTCAGGAATTTGGCGCCTCGATCTATCCCTCCTTTCACCACGAAAGTGATCACTCCACCACCTTGCTTCATTTGCTTCTTGGCCAATTCATACTGCGGATGACTCTTGAGGAATGGGTATCTCACCAGTTCCAATTCATCATGATTTTCAAAGTATTCAGCGATTTTCAGTGCGTTTTCACAGTGACGATCCATTCTCACTGCTAGCGTTTCCAAACTCTTGCTCAGAATCCAAGCGTTGAATGGCGACATGCTCGGCCCTGAATGACGGGCAAAGAATCTAATTTTTTCAATCAGGTCTTTGTTTCCGACAATAGCACCCCCGAGAGTTCTTCCTTGACCATCGATGAACTTCGTGGCGGAGTGTGTGACCAAATGAGCTCCCCAGTCCAGTGGATTCTGAAGGTAGGGTGTGGCAAAACAATTGTCCACATTCAGGATCAGATTATGCTTTTCGGCAAGCTGTCCTAAATATTCTAAATCCACTAAGTCTAATCCCGGATTGGATGGCGTCTCAACAAAGATCATTTTGGTGTTTGGCTGGATTAGTTCCTCCCACTGATCTGGTCTGTGTAGATTGAAATAGGTGTGCTCAATTCCCCATTTTGGAAAAACCTGAGTGAAAAGCTGATGTGTAGAGCCGAACAATGCCCTTGAGGCAAGGACGTGATCACCTTGACCCAGCAAACCGGCCATGCTTGTAAACATCGCCGACATGCCTGAGGCTAAAGAAAGCCCGTCTTCAGCCTTTTCCATTTTGCACAGCTTCGTCACAAACTCATCCGTGTTTGGATTGGAATAGCGTGAGTAGATGTTACCACCAATTTCCTCATTGAACATCGCCCGAGCTTCCTCGGCATTGGCGAAGGTGAACGAACTGGTAAGGTAAATGGGCGCAGAGTGTTCCCTGTTCAGGGCATTGTCTACTTGGGTGCGTATCGCTTCGGTTTCAAAATTCATTTCTTCCAAATTTTAGGAAGAGAGACGGGCTGTTGAACTTT
>CAYORY010000247.1:0-2611 GCA_964406435.1 uncultured Roseivirgaceae bacterium
CCTTGCGAATGGAAAGGGCGGCCCCACCACGGGTATCTCCATCGAGCTTTGTCAGCACTACTCCGTCAAAGTCCAATCGTTCGTTGAATGTCTTTGCGGTATTCACTGCATCCTGCCCGGTCATCGCATCCACCACGAAAAGTGTCTCGGCAGGATTCAGCGCTTTTTTGAGATCAGCAATCTCATTCATCATCTGCTCGTCCACTGCCAAACGGCCGGCCGTATCGACTATCACGGTTCGTTTGCCATTTTTCTTGGCATAGGCCAATGCATTCTTGGCGATCTGCACGGCATCCTTGTTATCAGGCTCGGCATATACTTCCACCCCGATTTGTTCACCCAAAACTTTGAGCTGGTCGATCGCCGCAGGCCGGTAGATGTCGCACGCCGTAAGCAGTACCGTTCTTCCCTGCTTCTTGATGTTGGCAGCAAGTTTTCCCGAAAATGTGGTTTTACCAGAACCTTGAAGTCCGGCGATTAGAATGGTGTTTGGATTGCCGTCCAGATTGATGGGGACATTCTTATCGCCCATCAACTTGGTCAACTCTTCGTTGGTAATTTTCGTCAGGAGCTGCCCTGGAGATACGGCTATCAGCACATCGCGACCAAGTGCCTCCTCTTTTATTTTATCGGTGACTTCCTTGGCTACCTTGTAGTTCACGTCAGCGTCCACCAGCGCGCGGCGAATTTCCTTCACCGTGGTAGCCACATTGATTTCGGTGATCTTCCCTTGGCCTTTTAAGTTCTTAAAGGCTCTATCCAGCTTTACACTTAAACTATCAAACATGTCATCAAAATTTGGAGGGCAAAGTTAAGAAAATTGATAGGCTATTGGCCAGTGGATTTGACTTCCTGTCACCACCATTCCAGTGGCAGCTTGATGTCCTTGATGGAATCGACTACCAGGTCGGGTTTGAATGGGAAATCTACAAGCTGCTCTGGCCGGGTCATGCCAGTCAGGGTCAGAATGGTTTTGTAGCCCACCGACACCCCACCCTGAATATCGGTGGTCATCGTATCGCCAATGACCGTCACATCATCGGTCATCAATCCAATGTGCTTCCGGGCCAGTCGCATCATCACGGGACTTGGCTTGCCCACGCTGAACGCCTTCTTGCCGGTGGCCTCCTCGATCATGGCCACGATCCCGGCGATTCCCAGATTGTTCCACCCTTTCTTTCTGGGCGTAGCATCGAGGTTGGTGGCAATAAGCTTGGCCCCCTCAAGGATAAAATCTATGGCGTTGCGCACCATCTCCAGCGTGAAATTGATGCCCTCGCCTACCACCACAAAATCGGGATCGTTCTGCACCATCGTGAAGCCATTCTCATGCAAGCTTTTGATCAATCCTCCTTCCCCTAGCACATAAGCTGTGCCGTGAGGAAATTGCGATTTCATGAAATGGGCTGTGGCCATGGCACTAGTGTACACATGTTTTTCCTGCACTTTGATGCCCATCTTAGCCAACTTTCGCACGCCATCCAGCGGAGATCGCTGACTGTTGTTGGTCATGAAGGTAAAAGGGATGTCCTCAGCAAGCAGTTTATTGACAAACTCTGCTGCTCCCGGGATGAGGTTGTTCTCTATGTAGATGACCCCATCCATGTCAATTAAAAATCCTTTCCTTTTCTCCATAATTAGTGCGAGTTGACTTCTAGTAATTGCTTTATTTCTTCTGAATATCTCGGGATGGGACCGGAACTGGATGCAACGAACCCACCTACTTTATTTGCTACCACGGCCGATCGTCGGGCATCCTGTGTGGTAGCATACATGCACATGAAGGCTGCACTGAACGAATCTCCCGCACCGACTGTATCCACCACCTTGATAGGATCGGTTGGCACCAAATCCAGGATACCATTGGTATGAATCAGGCACCCTTCTTTTCCTGCCGTGATGATAATGATCTTAATTCCGCCGTAGGTTTCCTTCACTTTCTGGCAAAATTCCTTATAGCTAAGATCCAACCCAAAAACCATTTGGCCAATGACAGATACTTCTTCATCATTCACTTTAAGAATGGTGCATTGCCCCATGGAGTAGTTTAGAATTTCCTTCGTGTAGCAATCCTTCCTGAGGTTCACGTCGTAGAAAACCTCTAGAAACGAATGGTTTTCTAATACTTTTTTCAGGGCTTCACTGGAGTCCGGACTTCTCTGTGCCAATGACCCAAAATAGAAGGTGTCGAACCCGGCAATTCTTTTCTTGCTGATTTCGTCCGATTTGATGTAATCGTAAGCTACGTATCTTGTTATTTCATAGTCCGGTTGCCCATCTACCAATGTGACCGGCACAAATCCCGTTCTGATTTCTGATTGCTGGATCATTGAGACATCCACCCCAAGTTCTTGAATTAAGCGCAGGGCTTCTTTGCCCCTGGCGTCTTCACCCACCGCCGAAATAATGGTGGACTCGTGACCGCACTGTCTGACATGTGCAGCAAAATTCAGGGGCGCACCTCCAAGATGCTCTTTTCCCTCAATGATATCCCAGAGAACTTCCCCGAATACTAAAACTTTCATTTACGATGATGTGGATTTGATGTCATCAAGAATCGCCTAAGCGAGCTTTGACCCTAAAATTAACTTCTAAGAGGGAGTTGACGGGA
>CAYORY010000248.1:0-2573 GCA_964406435.1 uncultured Roseivirgaceae bacterium
AAGTACTCACTCAGGAAAAAGGAATGTTCTTGCTCGCTGAAGGGCCTGAAGAAGGCAGGGGATACACCCTCTGGATCGATGAAATCAGGTTTGAAAACTTATCTGCACTGGCTACCCGTCGTGCCATTTTCAATGATGGTGACGATGACGTACTAGTGGGCTTCAACGGACAGTCAGTTAATCTTGCAGGTCTGGGTGTCCTTTTCAACCTACCCAATGGACAGGACATTGTGGTGAATGCATCAAGTAATTATTTCACCTTTTCTTCTTCCAACCCTGCCGTGGCACAGATAAGCGGAACCTCTGCAACCATAGCCTCAGCGGGCAGTTCCATCATCACGGCTGAGCTTGGAGATTTGGAGACCTCCGGATCACTGACCATACAGTCTCAAGGGGCTTTTAATGCGGCACCTACGCCTACTGAAGACCCTGCCAACGTCATTTCTCTTTTCAGCGATGCGTATACCAATGCGCCTGTAGATTTCTATAACGGTTTTTATGCACCGTTCCAGACCACAACCTCGGCTGATTTTGAAGTAAATGGAGACAAAGTTCTGAGTTATTTAGACTTCAACTTCGTTGGGATTGAATTTAATCAGAATGTACCTACTATTGACGGTAGTGGAATGACACATTTGCACGCTGACATTTTTATAACTGAAGATATTCCATCAGGTACCCTTTTTAACTTTAATCTGCGTGACTTTGGCGCTGATGGATCTTTTGGCGGAGGAGATGATACGACTGTAAAACTTACATTAACCACAGGCTCAAGCCCAGCACTCGTGAAGAACCAATGGATAGCCATAGACTTTAACATAACAGGCCTGACTAACAGATCCACCTTAGGTCAAATTGTCTTTGATTCGGATGGTAGTCCTGGAAATGCAGGAGCAAACTTTTATTTAGACAACCTCTACTTCTACAACAGCAATCCATAATTTAACTAATGAAGGGCATGACATCTGAAAATTATTTCCTACAGACTCACGCACTACAGGTGATTTTAGGAGTGCTATTAATGTTCGTTGCTTCGACGATAAGCTGTGGCGACAGCACAGATGACCCCCCGGGCCAGTCCAACAGAACCTACGAATTGGTCTGGTCGGACGAATTCGATGGAGCGGCAGGTACGTCTCCAGACGGCACAAAGTGGACCTATGACATAGGAGGCGGAGTGAACGGCTGGGGCAATAACGAATTGCAGTACTACACCAACGACCCGGATAATGTGTCAATGGATGGCGAGGGAAACCTGGTCATTACTGCATTGCAGCAATCACTCGGAGGCAAATCCTACACGTCGGCCAGAATAAAAACGCAGGGGATATTTCAGCAAACCTACGGTCGCTTTGAGGCCAGGCTCAAGACTCCCTACGGCAAAGGCCTATGGCCGGCATTCTGGATGCTGGGAGCAGACATAGAGCAGGTGAGCTGGCCCCAGTGCGGCGAGATAGACGTGATGGAACTCATCGGGCAGAAACCGTTTGAAGTACACGGAACCATCCATGGTCCTGGTTATTCGGCCGGAAATGCAGTAACGGAAAGTTTCGAAAATGAGGGCGTACGGTTTGATACCGAGTTTCACGAATTCGCAGTAGAATGGGGCGAAGACTTCATTGAATTCTTCGTCGATGATGAGCTATATCACAGCATTAAACCGCAGAATGTTCCGGGCGAATGGGTTTTTGATAACGACTTCTTTCTGATCCTCAACGTGGCAGTAGGTGGCAACTGGCCCGGTGCTCCTAATTCCACTACCTTCTTTCCACAAGAAATGGTCGTGGATTATGTAAGGGTCTACGAGGAAATAGAATAGAAAGGCAATGACCCTGCTTCATTTTTCCATAGGGCAAAAAGTAAGAGGACAAGTCAGCAAGGTCTTGTTTCTTTTTTTGGGTCTTTCCGTTTTATTCGCATGTACCAAATCTCAAAAAAGCACTTCTTCGATGGAAGACAAAAAAACACTGTCAGCAAAAGATATCCTCGGTAATCCAAAATACCTGGCCATATCCTATGGAGGATACAGGCAGGGCTCCAGGGAGATTCAGCCATCGGTAGAAGAACTCAAGGAGGACATGAAAATCCTCTCGGCTATGGGTATTGGAATGCTGCGTACCTACAACGTAAAGCTGGCCCATGCCTCCAATGTACTGAAAGCGATACATGAGATCAAGCAAGAAGATCCGGCATTCGAAATGTATGTGATGCTGGGTGCGTGGATTGATTGCAAAAACGCCTGGACGGGAAATGAACCGGATCACAACACGGAAAGTGAGGAAAATGAAAAGGAAATAGCACGTGCAGTGGCACTGGCCAAAAAATACCCCGACATTGTAAAAATCATTGCAGTAGGAAACGAAGCAATGGTCAAATGGGCAGCTGCCTATTATGTGCAACCGGGTGTTATTCTAAAGTGGGTGAATCATTTGCAAAATCTGAAGAAAAGTGGAGAGTTACCTTCAGACCTTTGGATCACCAGCTCGGACAATTTCGCTTCATGGGGTGGCGGTGGTGCAGAATACCACGTGCCCGATCTGGACAAACTCATCAAAGCAGTGGATTTCATCTCC
>CAYORY010000249.1:0-2567 GCA_964406435.1 uncultured Roseivirgaceae bacterium
TGCGCTTGAAGATGACTCGTCTGAGCAGAATTGGGTAGACCGATAGATCCCGACTAGTCGGGACCAGATAAATGATAAGCGACGCTCGATTCGTCGAGTTGAACAGAACCCGGCTTACAGGCTTGTTTTTTTTATTAAAATTGAATGAATGCCGAAAATACTAATTGTTGATGATGAGAAGACCATCAGAGAAACGCTGATGGAAATTCTACAATACGAAAAATACTCAGTTGATGAGGCAGCAGATGGCAAGGAAGCCCTGGCTAAGATCGAAAAGGAAGCATATGATGTAGTACTCTGTGACATTAAAATGCCCAAGATGGATGGCATTGAGTTGCTGGAGAAAGTGATGGCCAGTGGGAGTGCCGTACCATTTATCATGATTTCAGCACACGGCACTATCGAAACGGCAGTGGATGCCACAAAAAAAGGTGCCTTTGATTTCATTCAGAAACCACCGGACCTAAATAGACTTCTAATTACGGTAAGAAATGCACTTGACAAGCAGGATCTGGTACAGGAAACCAAGAAACTCCGAAAGAAAGTCAAGAAAGCCTTTGACATAATAGGTGAATCTCCAGAGATTCTCGAGATCAAAGAAACTATAGAAAAGGTGGCTCCTACAGATGCTCGAGTGATGGTCATGGGCGAAAACGGCACAGGCAAAGAGCTGGTGGCCAGATGGATTCATGAAAAAAGTGAACGGAGTTCGGGGGAGTGGGTAGAGGTCAATTGCGCGGCTATCCCCTCAGAGTTGATTGAGAGCGAATTGTTTGGACATGAAAAGGGTTCGTTCACGTCGGCTCACAAGCAGCGAATTGGCAAGTTTGAGCAGGCCAATGGAGGTACTTTGTTTCTTGACGAGATCGGGGATATGAGTCTTTCTGCACAAGCCAAAGTACTTAGGGCCCTTCAAGAAAATCAGATTACGCGGGTAGGCGGTGATAAATCAATTAAGGTAAATGTACGGGTAGTAGCGGCCACTAATAAGGATTTAAAGTCGGAAATAGAGCAGGGCAAATTTCGCGAAGACCTTTATCACAGGATAAGTGTTGTGGTTATAAGAGTGCCTCCTTTAAGGGAGCGAGCCGGAGATATCGAACTCCTTGTAGATCATTTTCTTGATCAGATCGCAGATGAGTATGGAAGTGCCCGAAAGAAGATGGAAATAGCTGCCATCAAAGAGCTCACAAAAAATCCCTGGACGGGTAACATCAGGGAATTGAGAAATGTCATTGAAAGGCTGGTCATCATGTCCGACGACCAGATTAAACTAGACGATGTGAAAAAATACGTGGAGGCCTAAGGGATTAAGCTTTCAAATCCACAGATTGCTCTGCTGTATCTGCTTCAGCGTACGTAGGACAGGTTTTTTGTGTGCATGCCGCTAAACCCAAAACAACTAATGCAACGATGACTATTTTTAATTTCATAACACTTGAGATAAGTTTCTACGCTTTCTGATTATTCAAAAGTAGAATTAGTTTTCATTCTTTACAACAGTAATTTACTTAAAATATTTCAAAGGACTAGGTTATATCAATAAACTACACCCTCTGATATCGCTGTTGTCTAATCGACCTAGTACCTCAAACGAGCCATTTCCCTTCAAATTTGCCATATCTTCTGTTTCAATGAATGCACAACTGTGCATATTGGCCAGATCAATAAGGTTGAGCCCACCACTGCCCTGGTTCGAAATAGAAAATGGATCATTGATGTCTCGAATCATGGGCTGGCACCAGTTGGGAAATTTAAACATTCCTTTTGCGCCATAAGCCTGACTCAAGAGTTCGGTCATTCCGTATTCAGAATGAATCTGGGCAGTGCCAAATGCATTAATTAGGATTTCGTGGAGTTCTGCTCTGGTCATTTCTTTTTTTCTGCCCTTCATTCCTCCCGTCTCTACAAAGATGTGACGGCTCCAGTCGGCTTTTTGCACTTTTTCTGCCAAATCCACCAAAGCATAGCTGACACCAAAAACCAGAACAGTGTTAGTTGAATCGTTGAGTCTTTGGATAAGTTCTTCTTCGCGGTTGTGGTAAAAGCCAGAGTCAGGGAACGCAAGTGAGGAGAAATGATTAACCATTTCTATAAGGGAAGAGTCGCCTTGTTCATGATACGATGGGAGAAGAGCACCAATTTCAAAATCAGATAAAGGCCCGAAATATTCCTCAGCAGTCAACAACGCGCCTGCATGGTAGAAGGAGAGGTCTTCTATCAAATGTTCGCTTCTTCCTGTTCTGGTGGTGCCACTGCTTTTAAAAATGTTCACTTCGTCCCAGGAGCCGGTCTTCAACTTGAAATTTTTGAAAAACTGAATAGGCAAGAATGGAATATCCTCTAACCGACTCACCCAGTTTGGCCGAACGTGTAGCTGCTCGATGTAAGACTTGTAGATAGGGTTGTTCGCAGCTTGAAAGCGAAACATTTCCAATGCTAATTCTGCAAATCCTGATTTAGTGATATGATGAACTTTTTCTTTAAAATGATTGAATGAATCCATTTTGAAAATAAGGGAATCGCAGGCTTTCTTTGTAATATTGATTGTGCGCGCGACACGAAAT
>CAYORY010000250.1:0-2543 GCA_964406435.1 uncultured Roseivirgaceae bacterium
GCATCCTTTTTTGTAGGACAAAAAGGGAAACTCAGGAAATCGCAGACCTGCTGAATCGTGAAGGCTATGGTGCTGAGGCGCTGCACGGCGATCTTTCTCAGTCGCAGCGAGATGCAGCCATGCGAAAATTCAAAACAAAAGGTCTTCAGCTTCTTGTGGCCACAGACGTTGCTGCGCGTGGAATTGATGTGACCGACCTCACGCATGTGATTCATCATTCATTGCCTGATCAGCTCGAAAGCTATACTCACCGAAGCGGGCGCACCGGACGTGCCGGAAAGAAAGGAATTTCCCTTGCTTTTATAAACCCACGAGAAGGCCGATTGATCAATCAATTGGAAAGACAAATCAACGTGAAGTTCGAGCACATAGAAGTGCCGAGCTTGGAAAACCTGAAAGCAAACACCATCAATCATTGGGCTAGCTTAATTATCAACACGAAGGTGGATAAGCAAGCTGATGACATCCTGGCGGAGCTTCACGACCAGTTTGCTCATTTGTCCAAAGAAGACATTCTGAGAAGACTGATCACTACCCAGCTTGATCACTTGATGCCAAAAGGAGGCGAAGATGCCAACCTGAATGAAGCCACCGGTGGGTCTCCGAAGACAAGGGAGACAGGCGGGCAGTTCAACAGGTATTTCATCAACGTGGGGTCAATGGACGGCATGACAAAGGCAGACCTTATTCACTTCATCGCTGACGGTTCAGGTATAGAGCGCAAGTTCTTCGGTGAGTTGACGCTTAAGAAAAACTGCGCGTACTTTGATGTGGATGCAAAATATGACAAGGGACTGAGCGAAGCGTTCAAAACGATAGACATGGATGGCCGACCGATTCGTGTAAATAGAGACGATGAGGCCAGGCAAGTAGGCAAGAAAAAAGACCGGGAACGCATCAAGCCTCACAGAAAAAACAGCCGACGCGAAACGCGCTTTTCCAAAGGAAGAAGACGCTAATCACGTGGTAATTAAGTGATGCTGAATTCATTTTCTCAAATCAATAATCAGCTGCCATCGAAAGGCCCACATCCATTTCAAATCAAAATTTGAAATGCCTGCATGGCTCAAAATCCGGGTCCAATCAGCCGATCGGAATGAACGCAAGACAGAAATCCCAGCGTCATTCTTGACCATCGAAGACTTAGAAAATAGGCTCGTCAGCAGGTTAATAGACCTGTGGGCGAGCCAATGACGATGAAGATCGTTCACCACAATGCCTGTGGTTGCCTGCTCATTAAATTGCCTAAATAAATGGCTGAGTCCTTCGTCATCAAAATGATGCAAGAAAAGAGTGGCGGTGAGAATGTCACAATCCATTTTCTTGAATTCATCTGAGAAAATATTGACTGATCGGAAGGTGATTTCAGAATAGTCTGAGCAATTCTGCTCGGCGTATTTAATGACGTAAGGGTTGGCATCCACGCCAATGAGCTCCACGCTGACGTGGTTTTTCCTGGCCCAATTGGCGATGAGTTTGAGCATCTCTCCACCGCCACATCCCACATCAATGATCTTCCAGGTTTTATCTCGCGAGAGGTCTATTAACTTTTTGATACCATCGATAGTGACGTGATTTCCCCCAAGCAATTTATTGATCGTCTCCAATTCACGAAGGGTCTGATCCAGGACTTCACCCTCATAAGAAAGGTCATCCATGATCTCTTCTTCGGTGGAGCGGTGCGTATATAGGCTCATGACATGTGGATTTTTGCGACGAGACTTTCAAGGGTTAGCCCGGGTCCAAAAGCAAAACCCAAAAGGGATTTGCCGTCATCCTCCGAGTGGAGATTGTCCATAATTTCTTTAAGCACGAAAAGGATGGTCGGTGAAGACATATTTCCAAAATTTCGCAAAACCCGACGGGCTGCTGCATTCGAGGATTTAGGGATAGCAAGTTGCTCCTCCACCACACTCAAAATTCGCTTACCTCCCGGGTGAATCGCGAAAAAATCAAATTCCTTTATGCCTGTATCTAATTTCAGCTGATCAACCATCGGCCGAATGCCCGATTCAATTGCATCGGGCACGTAGGCTGAGAGCTTCATCTCAAAACCAAAATCCCCGATCTTCCACGCCATTTCATCTTTGGCTTTGGGCAGTAAATCACATGTGAATTTTTCTAAACTCAGGCTCAAGCCAGAAGACTCACTCTGGACTAGAACAGCAGCTGCTCCATCGCCAAAAAGGGCATTGGCCAATAGGTTGTCATCTGTTTTATTCTTTTGAAAATGGAGCGTGCAAAGCTCCACACAGACGATCAGCACATTTGCATCTTGTGATTTACAGATATGACTAGCCACTTTGAGGCCATTGAAGGCGGCATAGCAGCCCATGAAATTGATGGCGGTGCGCTCCACATTTCTATTCAGTCCAAGACGCTCAACCAATTCAATATCCAAGCCTGGCGCGTACATGCCGGTACAACTGACCGTTATTAAGTGAGTGATTTTCTCTCTTTCGATTTTTTCATTCAAGCAATTTTTTATCGCTTGCTCTGACAAACCCAAGGCATGTTTTCGATACCAATCTCCCCTTTTGTGA
>CAYORY010000251.1:0-2514 GCA_964406435.1 uncultured Roseivirgaceae bacterium
TGAGAATGATCGCCGCGCTTACGGAAAGATTGAAGCTTTCTGTAAAGCCACGCATTGGAATTTGAACCAATCCGTCCGCATGTTGCGCCACATGAGGAGTTATACCTATGGCTTCAGTCCCAAAAACTATGGCGGTCCTTTTTGATGTGTCTATATCTCCAACAGGCAATGCTCCTTCCCCTAGAGAAGTTGCAAAAATTTGATAGCCTTCTGATCGAAGTTTGGAGAACGCAGCGTCAATATTCTCCGTACTCTGCTTTTCGTTGTGATGATGCAGCGTAAGCCACTTAGCCGCTCCCTTAGTGATCTCGGGATTTACATGATAGTCGTTCTGATTTTTGATGAAGTGCATATCCTGCAATCCCATGCACTCGGCTGTGCGCAGCACCGCGCTCACATTGTGCGGTTTATCAATGTCCTCAAAAACTAACGTCAGATGACGGGTTCGCCTGGCTAGTACCTCCTCGATAAGCTGCTGCTTGTGCTCTGAGACGAAGGCGCTAAGTATGGATATGATTTGGTTAGAATTCAAATGATCGAGGAATGAAGTACCCTAAGAATAAATATTCTATCCTTTTCAATTGAGTAAATAACTCTATGATTTTAAATGAGCAGTTCGCGTAAAGCATCATGATCAACCCTTAAAATTCTTTTACCAATTCGTGGATGCTTCTCCAAGAGAAAAACCTTAGAAATAATTTCATCAATGAAGGCGTCAGCAAACCGCAATGAGTCCTTGGAAATTCGGGAATGAATTTCATAGAGATCATCCTTAGCAGGAGAACTCCACTCTATTTTACCCATTTCTTCATTTCTTCTCTTAATTCCTCGGTCGTCATCGTTTTTCCCTCTTCGACAGCCTTGAGCCCTTCTTCAACTTTTTGAATGAAAATTAGACGTTCCACCAGTTCGTCGAGGTGAAAATTATCAGACATTTTGCTGACTGTTTCTATTACTTTCTCCTTTTCTAACATACTCAAATCTAGTCCTTATCATTTTCATCATCGCCAAACAATCCAAGCTGCTTTTCCTCCTCTTCCACTTCGTTGATTACCGTGTTTTTCAGTGCCTCCAGGTCTATTTCCAGCTTGGGTTCAGGCTCATCGCTTTTCCGATCCGTCTCAGCCGACTCCACTTTAACCACATTCTGAACGGGGAGTTTGTTGCCAATGGCCTTCCAGCCCTTGATGTCAATCAGATTGATCAAATCCAGCTTTTTGGTCTCGTGCTTGCGACCGTCCTTGTAGGTGACTACCACATCTGCGTCCACGCCTTTGGAGATAAAATACAGCTTTGAACTCCGTGCCTCAGTGACAAATGTGAAGCGTTTGTTCACGGTATTGGTCTCGATAATGAATCGCTTGACGTAGAAATTCTTTGACTCTCCATCGTAGTGCACTGCATTGAACACAGCATCCTCCTCCAGCTTATATATGCCCATCACGTTGGCGAAATCGTAATGATTGGTGAGTTCAAAAGAAGTGGTCTCATAGCTTCCATCCTTATAGAAAACGGCAATCAAATCGCCGGATTGGAAGTTGCCCAGCTTTTCACCCCGCTCTTCACGGTTCAGTCTGCCGACCGTAGGATCATACCAAATGTTCACTCCACCGAGGGTAGATTTTCCCTCTTCTTTGAGGACTATTTTCCTGATTCCATATCGGGTTAGAATATTTCCCCCTGCACCTCTTCCTTTGATTTCCAGTTCTGAGAAATCGAATTCAAATACCTTCTTCCGTGCTTTGCTTGCCTGAGTAAGGGAAACCGTGACCAGCTCTGCCTCGCCGTTTGGGTTTGCGGTGAAGTAATGCACCTTCGATCCTTTCGCTCCTTTGGTGAGGTCGTACTCTCGATCGCGTGTCACAGAGGTCACCTGAAATCGCTTGACGTAGGTATTTCCTGACTTGGCATCTACATAAGCCATGTTGTATACCATGCGCTCGTCCCCCTTCTTGAAGACGCCTGCATAAATGATGTCTTTGCCCATGAAAACCTTCTCCTGTATCTTTTTGACAATGCACAGGCCAGATTTAGTGAAGGCAATGATGTCGTCAATGTCGGAGCATTCGCTGATGAACTCATCCTTCTTCATGCCATAGCCTATAAAACCATCCTCTCTGTTTACATAAAGCTTGGCATTGGCGGCAGCCACTACAGTGGCCGAAATAGTGTCGAAATTGGTAATTTCAGTTTTTCGCTCTCGCCCTTTACTGTACTTGTCAAGAAGATTTTGATAATAAGCAATGGCGTAATCGGTAAGGTGAGCCAGGTTGTACTCGACCTTTGTGATTTTTTCCTGCAACTCCTGAATTTGAGCTTCTACCTTGCTGGTGTCGAATCGGGTGATGCTACTGAGCGGCTTGTCTATCAGCCTTTTATAATCTTCATTGGTGATTTCCCTGTAGAATCGCTCGAAGAAAGGCGAGAATAGCTCATTCAATACGTCATAGCATTTCTGCAAATCACCTGAATTTTCATAGTCAGGGTGCTTGTACATCCCATTTTCAATGAAAA
>CAYORY010000252.1:0-2487 GCA_964406435.1 uncultured Roseivirgaceae bacterium
AGCGAGGCAAACCTTACACAAGAGCAGAGAACGCTGCTCGTGAATTGGGCTCAGGCTCAGATGGACATGCTGAAAGCCACCTACCCGGCAGATAGCTTGGTTCTTAGGAGACGAAAATAAGTCGATGATCGCTGACCCCTATCACCCTGTAGATCCTGATTTTCCGGAAATTGTTGAAGGTTTGATCGGCAAAAATGGAACGGTCAATTTCTTTGAATCAGGAAGTGAAATGAATGATTTCAAAGGAGAAATATTGGGGATTGCCCATTCCAACGAAGGAGAATTTCTACTGCTCAATGCCAACCGGAAAGTGAGACTTGATAAGATTGTTACCATCCTTGGCAAGGTTGGACCAGCCTACGATCGCTACAATCATTTTTCGAATGTGTGCTTTTCGTGCTTCGACGAAGGGCAGTTTTAGGACGAAGCGGTGGGCCGTTATTCCCTGTGCCTCCATGCCCACAGTATAAGCAACGGATGCACTACTACCAGCCTCACCCAGCCCAGCCATAATGGTGCGCAAAGTCCGCCTTCAATACATCCACCGATTTCTATGAAATACCAATGTGAGGGAATGAAGGCAATGAGCATGGCAATTATGCCAAAGGCCGCCCATTTTCTCGTTTGCTTAAAGGCTAATCCAATTCCAAAGAGCACTTCGACCACTCCGGCGATAGCGTTTATCGCATCGTGAGCGGGTAAATAATCAGGGATCAGTCCAGTATAGAAATCAGGATTGATGAAATGGTTGGTTCCGGCGTAGAGGTAGAATACAACCTGCAGGGAGAGACTGATTTTTTTTATCAAAATTCGTGGTATTTAAAAGTTAATGCTCCATCCGCGCCTTTTTGATCCCCTCCAAAACGAGGGGTTCCATCACGGCATACCCGGCAGAGGTTGGATGCACTTCGTCTTCTTGGTATTTGGCATCCAGGCCATTTCGTCCGTCCACCATGGCTGAGAAATAGTCGACGTAAACGATGTTCTTTTCTGTGCAGTAGTCCTTAATCATTTGATTAAGTTCAATGACCTTAGGTGCAGGTTCCAAGCCCGGTCGCCAGGGAAAATCATAGGCTGGGAGCACCGAGCACAGCACCACCTTTATTTTGTTGGCTCTTGCCAGCTCAGCCATAGACTTGATGTTGTCAAAAATATCCGGGATGGGGAGGTAGCCTGTGTTTTGTGCAATGTCATTGATGCCCGCAAGGATTACCACGACTTTTGGTTTCAGGTTGATGACGTCCTGACGGAACCGCACGAGCATCTGTGGGGTGGTCTGGCCTCCGATTCCGCGATTGACGAAAGAGGGATTCTCTGCGAAAAACTCAGGTCGGATGTTGGACCACCCTTCGGTGATGGAGTTACCAAAAAACACGATGCGATCGGTGGCTGTCATTGAAAGTCCGGAGTTGGCTGAAGAATAGCGTGAGAGGTTACCCCAGTCGGAGGAGGGTTGGTTGGATTGGGCTGATAATAAGTGAAAACAGGCAATAAAAACTAGAATCAACGACAATCTATTTACTGTTTCCTTCAAGAGTTTTTTGAACTGAAGACTGTATTTGATTTGGTATGATATTCTCAATTTCATTTGTTTTGAAGTTGTATCTAACTAGTGTTGATGGACGCATGTCAAGATTCCTTGTACCATCGTCCAATAAAAATTCAATTACAATTTGTGATGATTCTAAGGCTAAGGTATACTGTACAGCTCCCATTTTGCTGAAACCAATTTTGAGAGGTGTTGGATCAAGTAGGTCTATTAGATAAACGGATTGTAGGTCTGAATTTGTGATGAATCCGTCTTGATCTGTATCCTCGGACGCCCCCATGAAAATTAAGAAAGACCTCCCTTGAAAATCGAAATTTTCGAAGGTGCTGAAGGCCATTCTTTCTTTGAAAATTAATTCAGTTTCTTCAATTAATGCCGAATACAAAATGAGGTTACAATACTTTCCAAAGTATATTCTTTTGGATATTGGTTTTTCAAAGAAATAGCCATCAGCAAAGGCTAGATTCATGCTTTCCGAAATAGCTTCTTCCTCATCTAAGGATATAGACGAAACAGGAATTGCATAAATCAGATTGACGGAATCAACAAGAATAAAATCTTGGTATGATGCTAGCTCCTTCCTCATTCCTGCCGCTAGAAGTTCTGTAGTTATTTCGTTCGAAAGTATGCCTGATTTCGACCTTGGACGATACTTGAAGGAACTTTCATAAATAAACATGCTAAAGCCGAAAACGGATATTAATAGAATTGTTGTTCCTAGTATGGCCAGAAGTCTTTGGTTATATTTTGTAAGTTTCATAACAACTCAGGGTTTATATCCAACACATTTTCGCTTCTGTATCTCTGAATAAATGCGTCTGTGAAGTGCTCGCTTCCCTTCAATTTCATTTGCTGGAGAAGCGCTTTCAAGTCAATGGCTTTATATTCCTGAAGCATCGGGTGGGAGAGTGGCTTATACGAAAGATGCCACGGCTCAT
>CAYORY010000253.1:0-2458 GCA_964406435.1 uncultured Roseivirgaceae bacterium
ACGAGCTCTGGCCGAACCTTCACATTTTCGTGCATGGAGGTGTTTCGTTTGAGCCATATAAAAAGGGTTTCGAAAAGTTGCTCGGACAGCCGATTCATTATTTGGAGACGTATCTGGCTTCAGAAGGGTTTGTGGCATTTCAGGCCTTTCCTAACAGGAAGTCCATGAGGCTCGTTTTGAACAATGGAATTTTCTATGAATTCATACCTTTTGACCGGTACAACTTTGATGACGAGGGAAAAGTGAAAGAAAATCCGCAAACCCTGAAAATTGATGAAGTCGAAGAGAATAAGGAGTATGGAATCCTCCTTACCACCAATGCAGGCGCTTATAGGTACATGATTGGTGATGTGGTAAAGTTTGTGTCCCTAGAGGAGTCAGAGATTGTGATCACAGGTAGGACGAAGCACTTCCTGAGTCTGTGTGGTGAACATCTGAGCGTAGATAATATGAACCGGGCGATTGAGGTGGTTTCAGAGGAATTCAATATTGACATTAGAGAGTTTACAGTAGTGGGAGAACCGGAGGATACCTTATTTTCTCACCACTGGTACGTAGGGACGGATGACGAGGTAAACGAGGAGGAATTGAAGGACAGGATTGATGGGGTGCTTAAAGAAATCAACGATGATTATGGCGTGGAACGAGCCAATGCCCTGAAGAATATTTACCTGAAAAAAGTACCCGCTGGTGCCTTTATTGATTTCATGGAAAGAAGCGGAAAAGTCGGCGGACAAAACAAATTCCCTCGTGTGCTGAAGGGGGAGAAGGCGGTTGAATGGAAGAAATATGTATCTGAAAAATCGGAGGCGATTTGATGACGAGTTTTTTTGATGGCATGCTTTACGGCCTTGTATTTATCCTATCCATTGGGCCGGCATTTTTTGCGTTTCTGCAGTCGGCTGTGAAGCACGGATTTCTACCGGCAATGTTCACTTCGCTGGGCCTGATCATGATGGATGCCGTCTTGATAGGGCTGGTGCTCATCGGGCTTGGAGAGGTTTTTCAAGACCCTGAAATTAAGTTTTGGTTTGGGATGATGGGCGCAGTGGTCCTCATAGGTATGGGCATTGGCTCATGGCTCAGAAGTGCCAGGATGGCTAGCCAAAATGAAGAAGAATTTGTGACAAAATCGCTCTGGCGCTTCTGGCTAAAAGGAGTCGCGGTGAATGCCTTCAATCCCTTGGTTATTGTCTTTTGGATTGGTGCAGTGGGCATTACCTCTGGCATGGGCTATTCTTCCATTGGGCAGATATGGTTCTTTGCCGGATTCCTGATCACCATGCTGCTCGTGGACGCTCTGAAAGCCGGTGTGATCACTCGCTACTGTAACTACATCACCGAAAAAACAGTTCTGATCGTGAACCGGGTGGTCGGAACAGCCTTTATGATTTTTGGTGTGAGGGTCTTCGTATTTATGATGGGGTGGTGGTGATCTAATCCACCAGCACATTGGCCATAAACGTGCTTTTTGTAACCAGCCAAAGCAAGAGAAATATCACCGCCCAAGTTAAATACACCACATAATAGTCCGTGGTGTCCTTGTATCGGCTCTCTTTGATCTCCGCTTTTTCCAATTGATCGATTTCTGAAAACACCTCTTGTAGGGCCTGTTTATTGGACACCCGATAGAATTTACCTTCTCCTATTGTCGCTATTTCGCGGAGGGTTGTCTCGTCCAGGTAGCTGTCTATGTAATTCGGCCTGCCGAAGTAATCTACCCCATAAGGCACACGCCCTTCCTTGCCTATGGCGATGGAATAAATGCGGATGCCATGCGCGTAGGCCAGTTTAGCCGCAGTTATCGGGTCGATGTTTCCGGCGGTATTGTCGCCATCGCTTAGCAAGATCAGCACCTTGGATTCTGACTCGGATTCTCTTAATCGATTAGTGCTCACTGCCAAGGCACTACCAATGGCCGTCCCCCGACTTTCGATCAAATCGAAGGAAATATCGTCGATATACGTATTCAATAATTCATAGTCGGTCGTAAGTGGAGAGCGGGAATACGCATCTCCCGAAAAGACCACCAAGCCGATTCTGTCCTGAAACCGTCCCGCCACAAAATCTCGGGCTACAGCCTTGGCGGCTTCCAGCCTGTTAGGTTTGAAATCCTCGATCTGCATGGACTCAGAGATGTCGATGGTCAGCAATATGTCGATTCCTTCACTCCATTGCTCCACTTGCTCATTAGTGGATTGTGGCCTTGCCAATGCCACGAAAATCAAAGCAAGTGCCAAAGTGAAAAATACTGCCGGGATGAATCGAAGGAAACTTATCGGATCACTTTTCAGGTCTTTTTCCATTAGGGCGATGGGTAGTTTTTGCCTGAATTGATAAATAATCAACCAACGGATCAGGAAGAGGAAGGGGATGGCAATGATCCCATAGACCCACTCAAAACTCTCCCAATCATAGGACTGTAATTGTTCCAATGTGAACCATCGTGTCGAGAACC
>CAYORY010000254.1:0-2453 GCA_964406435.1 uncultured Roseivirgaceae bacterium
TTCCGGATTAACTTAGTGAATCCAATAACCATCCAAAACCATGAAACTCAACCTTTTTTTACCATTCATTGGGCTTATGATTCTCGGTAGCTGTAGCACTCCTGACACGAACACGTCGAGTAGTCGTGTGGACCAAAAGATAGACAGCCTTCTTGCCGAAATGACCCTTTATGAAAAGATTGGTCAAATGAATCAATACTCAGCCGGTTCTAACCTGACCGGACCTCAGGGGTCGCAAGATGGTCGATACCAAAAATTCATTTCGGGTGGGGTAGGCTCGGTATTGAATGTCCTCGGAGCGGAAGAAACCTACAAGCTTCAGAAATTGGTGTTGGACAGCACACGACTGAAAATCCCATTGATTTTTGCTTATGACGTCATTCATGGATACAAAACAATTTTCCCAATTCCTTTGGCTGAGGCGGCTTCATGGGACATGGAAGCCATTCAAGAATCGGCCAGAATTGCTGCCAAAGAGACCGCCGTGTCTGGTGTGCAGTGGACATTCAATCCGATGCTTGATGTGACACGAGATGCCAGGTGGGGAAGAGTGATGGAGGGGGCAGGTGAAGATCCTTATTTGGCCGCAGAAATAGGTGCAGCTAAAATCAAAGGCTATCAGGGCGAGGATCTGACCGACGAATTCACAATTGCTGCCTGTGCCAAACACTTTGCCGGCTATGGTTTCGCCGAGAGCGGCAAAGATTACAATACGGTCCTCGTGGGGCCGTATGATCTATACAATTACATTTTACCACCTTTCAAAAGGGCGAGGGAAGAAGGAGTTGTCACCTTTATGAATGGATTCAATGACCTGGACGGCATCCCTTCCACAGCCAATAAATGGCTGGTGGATGAGTTGCTTCGGAAGACTTGGGGCTTTGATGGATTGGTCGTTTCGGATTGGAGTTCCATTAGCGAATTGACTTATCATGCGGTGGCTGCCGACTCTGCTCAAGCCGCCCAATTGGCGCTGGAAGCCGGAACAGATATAGACATGGAAGGGGAGGCGTATATCCAATTTCTGGAAGGAAAGGTACAGTCCGGGGAGGTTTCAGAAGAGCTGATTGATGTGGCGGTTCGTAGAATACTAAAATTGAAATTTGACCTTGGGCTATTCGATGATCCCTATAGATACATGGACACTGCCCGTGAAAAGGAGGTCATTTTGGCCAAAGAGCATCTGGATGCAGCGCTCGAAGCAGGCAAAAAATCCATTGTACTCTTGAAAAATGAAGGAAACCTACTCCCACTGAAAAGTAGCGTGAGATCCATTGCGGTGATTGGCCCACTGGCCAAGGACAAGGATGCCCCGATCGGAAACTGGCGAGCTCAAGGAGAATCTAATTCGGCCATTTCTTTTTTCGAAGGATTGGAAGCATCGCTCGACAATGTGACCATAAACTATGCGGAAGGTTGCAAACTTTCCATCGGGCCAAACATGTTTCACTTGCCCGTGGTGATCGAAGAGGAGGATCGATCCGGATTCGGTGAGGCGATTGCGGCAGCCAAAAAATCAGAGGTCGTGTTTATGGTGCTGGGTGAGCCTGCACATATGTCGGGCGAGGCACGCAGCAGAGCCGATATAGGTCTTCCGGGCGTTCAGTTGGAGCTGCTTCAAGAGGTATATAAAGTCAATAAAAACATCGTTTTGGTTTTGATGAACGGTCGGCCACTCACCATCCCTTGGGAGGCCCAAAATATTCCGACTATTCTTGAAACGTGGTTTCTGGGTAGTATGCACGGGCGCGCCGTGGCAGAGGTGATCACCGGCAAGTACAGTCCGTCGGGTAAACTAACGATGAGCTTCCCGAGGCATGTGGGCCAGTGTCCTATTTATTACAACAAGAGAATCACGGGTCGTCCGAGCAGTTCATTGATCTTTAAGGAGCATCATATGGACGTAGATCGCTCTCCACAGTATCCTTTTGGATATGGCCTGAGCTACACGGATTTTGAAATTTCCGATCCGACAATTAGCACCGAGGGTAGGTCAGTCACTGTTTCAGTAGAGGTGGCGAATGTTGGATCAGTGAGCGGAAAGGAAACCGTGCAAGTGTACGTCAGAGACGTGGCTGCCAGCATTGCGCCGGCCATTAAGGAGCTAAAGGGATTTGCTCAAGTAGAGCTTGAAAGTGGGCAGTCCAAAAAAATAAGTATTAATTTGAGCGAAGAAGCTTTCTCGTTTTATAATCACTCTGGTGAACTGGTTTTCGAACCTGGTGATTTTAGGATATTAGTTGGCAATAGTTCTGCTAATTTGAAAGCTAAAACCATCAACCTTAAGTAATACATGAAAAACGCTAACCTTATCCTCATTGCTGCCATAGCTTCACTTGGCGGCCTATTGTTTGGTTATGACACAGGTGTCATCAACGGCACTCAGTTTTACTTCAGCAAGTATTTCGAGTTATCCGCTGGCATGAAAGGATGGGTGGTTGGAAGTGCATTGT
>CAYORY010000255.1:0-2440 GCA_964406435.1 uncultured Roseivirgaceae bacterium
GACAACATCAGAGCGCTGGAGGTGGATGGTACTTTTGACGACTGCCAGAAACTGGTGAAAACGGCATTTTTAGATAAAGAATTGAACAAGCAGGTAAATCTGTCATCGGCCAACTCCATCAACATAGCGAGGCTTATTCCTCAGAGTTTTTACTATTTCTACGCTTTTCAGCAATTGGAAAGTTGGGAAGATGTGGTAGTGGCCGTTCCCTCAGGGAATTATGGAAACATGACCGCAGGACTACTAGCTTGGAAGATGGGCTTGCCAATTAAACGGTTCATTGCTTCGTCCAATGCGAACCGCGTGGTACCTGACTATCTGCTGTCTGGAACGTACGAACCAAAACCATCGATTCAGACCTACGCCAATGCGATGGACGTGGGAGCTCCGTCCAATTTCGTGAGAATGCTCGAGCTTTTCGGAGGTGATTTTGAGCAGTTGACAAAGGTTATTTCAGGATACTGTTTGGTGGATGAAGGAATCCTGCGAGTGATGGCTGCTTGTGCCAAAGAGCGCGATTACATTCTGGACCCTCATGGTGCTATCGGCTACCAGGCTTTGATTGAAAATCTGGAGGAAGGCGAGCTGGGCGTTTTCCTTGAAACCGCCCATCCGGTGAAGTTCCTGGATGTAGTAGAAAAGGCACTTGGCCAAGCGCCGGATTACAAAACAAAAATCGCTGATCTACAAGAAAGGGAAAGCTCGCTTGAGCAAATAGGAGGAGGGTATGAGGAGTTTAGGGAAGTCTTTTTGGTATGAGGTGAAGCCGATCTTCATTGGTTAGGAAGAGCTTCGAATTCCCGACGCATTTCAGCAAACCACTTCTGAATAGCTTCTGGTTCTTGCATTAGCTCTTGCATTTTTTGCATCGCTTTAAGATGAGCTTCGTCGTTTTTTTGGAACATCTCCATTCCATGATTCTTACTCATTTCAGCTATTTCGTCAAAAGTTTCCGCTTGGAACTCTAAGTCGCACGCACCACCAAGTTGCTTGCAAGTCATTGATTTCATGCTGATAAAGCTAATGTCTCCAGACGAATTAGATCTAGGCACTGAGCCTGAACTTCAATCGGCACGGTTCGATACAAACCAAGTTGACGATAAGTGTATTGCCGAATTGTTCGAATGAATAGCTGAATTGGCATCCGTCGAACATGAGTGTGTTTTCTTCGGTAGAAAACGTGCCAGAACTGATTTCGTCTTCACTATAACTTCCGCAGGAAAAAGCGTCGGTCTCAAATGTTCCATCTTCCAAAAACGTAATAGTTGCCTCAGATGCTACCGGCTGGAAGGTACCACTGCCATCGCCCGGATCAAACAGCGTCTCGGTGAGTTTCCATGTATTGATTAAATCAACAGGCTCTGTTTCTTCACAGTTGGAAAAAAGCACAAGGACGAAAATTGGAAGGATGTATTTCATGGTATTCAGAATGTTTCTTGCCAGTATGACACCTTGGGTTATTACATGGTTGGAAGGATCTATAATTTTTTCAGTTGAAAAATGTCCGTCCTTCTGTCTTTCAAGTTTCTCACACTCCCAAACTGATTAAGCTCCCGAAGAAGATCTATGTCCACATCGGCGATCAAAATCATCTCGGTGTTAGGCGTGGCTTCTGCTTTTATTCCATTCGTCGGAAAAGCAAAATCACATGGTGTAAAGACCATGGACTGAGCAAATTGAATGTCCATGTTGTGCACGTTGGGGAGGTTGCCTACACTGCCCGCAATGGCCACATAACATTCATTTTCTATGGCCCGGGCTTGCGAGCAATTCTTCACTCTGGAGTAGCCATTTTGTGTGTCAGTAAGGAAGGGAACGAAAAGAATGTCCATTCCTTCGTCGGCGAGCAATCTACTGAGTTCAGGAAACTCTGAATCGTAACAAATTAGGATTCCAATTTTGCCACAGTCTGTATCAAACGCCTTCAGTTCAGAGCCTCCTTGCATTCCCCACACTTTGGCTTCATCAGGCGTCACGTGTAGCTTCTCGTATCGTTCGGTTCCCCCATCTCGCTTGCATAGGTAACCGACGTTGTACAGCCTTTCGTCCTTAATTTCGGGCATACTCCCCGAAATAATATTGATGTTGTAAGAGATGGCCAGCTGTGAAAAACGTTCGATTATTTCATCCGTGTGCTTCGCAAGTTCTCTGATGGCATCCGGTTCGGAGAGGTGATTGTATTCGGCCATAAGCGGCGCATTGAAGAACTCTGGAAAGAGCGCAAAGTCAGACCGATAGTTGGAAACTGCATCAATGAAGTATTCGGCATTTTGTAGAAGTTCTTCGAGATTATCATAAGACCGCATTTGCCACTGGATCAGTCCAAGCCTCACTATTTTCTTAACTGTACTCGGTTTCTTGTTGGGCTTTTCGTAGTAAATGTTATCCCACTCCAGCAGCACGGCATAGTCGCTGGAAGCAGCATCTCCCTCCAGGTATC
>CAYORY010000256.1:0-2436 GCA_964406435.1 uncultured Roseivirgaceae bacterium
ACCGAGTGAGGTATGTTGAAAACGACGAGGAGATTGTCAGTCAGGAAGTGGAGCACGTATTCTATGCCGATCCCATCACGGTGCAGCGAAATGGCAACAAGTTGATTCTTTCCCGATCCAGTAGTTATGTCATTAATGACTCAGACAATTTCGATGTGCTTTCAGGAGTGGGCAAGGAAATTGACATTTCTTCACTCACCCATGGCGAATACTATTTGATCTTGAATGAAGAGCAAGTGGAACTTATCAGAAAAAATGATCCCATCAAGGTGATCAAGAAGTCCGAGCCTCGGAAATCAAATAATTGAAATACCGAAAAAGTTACTCATTACCACCATTACGAATAGGAAGAACAACAAAGCAGGACAGACGTACATGATGCTGAAATTTAGGAATTTCCGGATCAGACTTGTGCGATAGGCCGGGTAACCTTGTGCAATTTCTTCTTCCAGATTCTCTTTCTTCCAGACATACGCAGCAAATACCACGATACAGAATCCCCCAAACATGAGGAGTGTATCCGTGAGATAACCGATCATCGACATGAAGTCAGAGCGATTGGGTAGGTTTATTTGATTTGAGAAGAAGTTACTATCCCCATTGGCTACCAAAGAAGGAATGCCGGCCAAGAAAATGATCACGGCCATTACCCCTACGGCGGCCTTTCTAGGCACCTTGTATTCATCCACAGCATAGGAAACAGGTACTTCTAGTAGGGATACAGTGGATGTGAGCGCAGCAAATGAGAGTAACAAGAAGAAGAAACCGCCAATAAATGCGCCGAGTACAGGCCCTAGTGATTCAAAAACACCCGGTAGTGTCACGAAAATCAATCCTGCCCCACCTTCCACATTATCCATGTTGCCTCCAAGGTTATAGGCCACCAAGGGGAACATCATTAATCCGGCTATGAATGCGATCCCCACGTCCATCAAGGTGATGTAAGCCGCAGAGCTGACTATGTTTTC
Source organism: uncultured Roseivirgaceae bacterium (assembly GCA_964406435.1). Lineage (GTDB taxonomy): Bacteria > Bacteroidota > Bacteroidia > Cytophagales > Cyclobacteriaceae > JAAEPI01. The sequence continues at coordinate 969 of CAYORY010000256.1, forward strand.
TTTCTTACTGAGATACGAACCATAAGTGATCAAGGCGCCCATGCCGAGTGATAGCGAGAAGAATGCTTGCCTTAGTGCTCCACCGAGTGTCGAGGCATTGCCAAGTTTGGAGAAATCGGGGATCAAATAGTATTTCAAACCTGCCATGGCATGAGGTAGAGTCATGGCGTAAATGACCAAAAAGACGATCATTACAATCAATGAAGGCATCAGGATTTTTGAGAGCCTTTCGATTCCTCCGCTCACACCTTTCCCTACAACCCAGGCGGTAATAACCATGAAAACAATTCCATACCCGCCTACTTTGGCGATATCTTTGGTGTATTCCCCGAACTGGCTTCCGATCTCAAAATTTCCCATGATCATTTCCAGGAAATAACCGAATGCCCAACCTGCCACCACATTATAAAAGGAAAGAATCAGCACTCCACACAGGATGCCCAATACGCCAATAAACTTCCACCTACGGAAGCCTAAGGCTCCAAATGCCCCAACGGGATTTTTTTCAGTCTTTCTTCCTATGGCTACCTCAGTAACCATCACAGGGAAGCAAAGAATAAAAGCAAAGACGAGATAAATTAGTACAAAAGCCGCTCCTCCGCCATCGGCTACTTCGAAAGGAAACTTCCAAATGTTGCCAAGTCCAACAGCCGATCCTGCTGCTGCCAATATAAATCCTAATCTGCTCGAAAAATTTCCTCTCGCACTCATACCTTAAATTTTAAAGCGTCTAAGATAGACAGATGAGCTAAAATCGAAAGACTTTATTAACGATTGGTTGCCATCTTAGGTCTTCCGTGGTTGGTGTCATAAGGAAAACCAAAGAGATGTTCCTGCTTGATGGCTGCCGCCACGCGGTTAGGCACCTGCTTTTCCCAGCCCGGCACATTCTCTCGTATCATTTCAAGCACATTGTCGGAGATGATTTCCAAATGCTCTGTTTTGGCATCTGCTAAATCCACTATTTGGTTATTTTCCAGAAAATGTAAGTAGAGATGTTTTAAATGTGGTGCTGGTTCGAAGGTCTTACTGGTTACCACTTTTTTGGTATCACTCACCAAGGCAGGATACGTGTAGAGTTTCACATTGCTTCCAAAGAGCCTGCTGAACGACTCTAATATTCCTCCACTCAAATTTCTGTAATAGGACTCGTCGAAAATACGCGCCAGGTTGTTTACCCCTATCACCAATCCAAGCAATCTGGATTTCGTAATGTTTGACAAGTAGGCCGCAAGTCTATAATGCTCTTGGAAACTTGATATCAAAACGGTCTGCCCAAGCGAGCAAAGCAAGTCTACACGATCAAGGAAGTCCTGCTCATCCACATCTTCGCCTGCCATAGTGAGGTCATTCAGCGTAAGCTCTACAAGGGAAACTATTTCCTTATTGTCTATACCAGGTTCTTTCTTGAAGGCTCGCAATCCGCTGATCATCATGTCCACATTTACTAATGTGACCGGACGAAACC
>CAYORY010000257.1:0-2431 GCA_964406435.1 uncultured Roseivirgaceae bacterium
TCATGGAAACTGTTTTATTGATCGGAATGCCGGGACCTATGGAGCTCTTTATTATCGCAATGATTGTTCTCGTATTTTTTGGTGCCAAGAAAATCCCTGAAATCGCAAGAGGAATGGGTAAAGGAATTCGTGAATTCAAAGACGCTACTAAGGAAGTCAAGAAAGAAATCAACGAAGGCATCAAGGACGAGGAGAAGGCCTAATCCCACTCAGCCTACATTGCACAATGAGGTGCTTATTTTCAATTTTCTTTGCTGGATTGTCATTCCTCCTGATCGCACAAGGTTCCGATCAGGAGTATTTTTATGAGCACATTCCTGACGTGCCAGATTCTGTCATAGAGGCGAGGTTAAAAGCCATTGATTCGGAAATCCCTCTGCATTTTACCGAGGCAGTCAAAAGCCACATTCAGTTTTACACCATCACACGGCGGGACTATGCCCGCAAGATGCTCAATCGTTCGTCGAAGTATTTTCCCATTTTCGAGGAGTATCTGGCAGCCCATGGCATGCCCGAAGAGCTCAAGTATCTCTCGGTAGTGGAGTCGGGCCTGCATCCAAATGCCGTGTCGCATGCGGCCGCCGTAGGACTCTGGCAGTTTATTTATTTCACAGGAAAAGCCTATGGCCTCAATTCGGACTGGTACATCGATGATCGCATGGATCCAGAGAAATCCACCGAGGCAGCTTGCCGATTTTTGAGTTATTTATACAATTACTTTGGAGATTGGGAGCTGGCGCTTGCCGGGTACAATTCAGGCCCTGGACGAGTCAATCGTTCCATTCGCTACGCCGATGGCCAGCGAGATTTCAGAACCATTTACAAGTATTTGCCCAATGAGACCAAGGCCTATGTGCCCAAGTTCGTGGCTGTCGCTTACGTTTTCAATTATGCCGAAGAGCACAACCTCTTTCCTGACGAATCGCTTTACTTGCCCGAGTACGACACGCTGGAAGTAAGTCAATTTATGAATGTGGAAACCTTCGCCAATGCGGCTGGCATTTGCCTGGAAGATATCGAAGCATTAAATCCTCAGATTAAGCATTTGGCCATTCCTGCCACCGCTAAGAAGTACCCGCTGAGAATCCCTGCCGATCTTAAGGACTCTATTGCATCGAAGCGGTTGGAACTGTTCGCCACAGCTTCAGTAGGTAGAGAAGAAATGGAAAAGCTCGCCACGAATGAAGTGGGTGCCGTGGCTGGTCGCGAGCGGGTCGTCTACAAAGTGAAAAGTGGTGATGTCCTCGGGTCCATAGCGCTGCGGCATCATGTCGGAGTTTCGGATATCAAGAAATGGAATCGACTCTCCAGCAATACCATCAAGATTGGTCAGACCCTAAATATCTGGGTGCTGCCCAAATACGCCAATGCAGCATCAAAACCCGTAGCTAAAGCCCCATCAAATCCGGCCCCTGCTCCCAGATCAGATCAGCGGACGCACCTTGTGGCCAATGGTGACACACTTTGGGATATCTCGGTCACTCACAAAATTTCTATTGAGAAAATCAAGTTACTGAATAACCTATCGGGCGATAACATCAAGCCAGGGCAGACACTGATAGTGAGTCAGTAGCTCTGGCAATTAACTCCAAAGCTTTAGGCCTGACTTTTTAATGTAAATCATAAATCCAATGATGATCACCATTCCCAGAGCGGAAGGGAGGTATTGGCTGTGCGGTTGATATTCTTCTAAAACTGTTCCCGAAAAGGCAGATAGCAAAGCCGAAAAGGCGCTTACCATTTTATATATGTGCTCGTAAAGCCAGATTTTGTTGCTTTTGTAAACGTCCTGAGGAATCAGGTATTTCAGAAAATCATAGAGGATGACTAGTATCAAAGCACCTACTGTGCTGTAAATCACAACAGGTGACCAGATCATGCCAATGGATCGAAAGTAAAACAGGAAATAGGTCAGAACTAAAAGCGCCAGAATGGCAATTGCAATGTCCAAGGTTCTCATCCTGTTCGTTTTTGATTTAAGAACCTGAAAGCCTGAATAGGACACGTACCCACTAAGTACGGTGATCACTAGCAGGAAAGTATTCCTTCCGAACACGAACACGCCTATCAGTCCGGTGAGAATAACCACGCCAATGAGCCAAAGAAATATTCGTCCGCTTTTGTTGTGAACCTTGCCGCCTTTCAAACTAAGCAGTGCAATGAGACCAATCAATAGTGCACATGTACCAGTCGCTACATGGGTGAAAATATTTATTTGATGCATCGCTTCCATCACCACTGCACATTGTACTTAGCGTCAAATTGTGCCGGAATATCCTCCTTGTTTTCACCCAGATTTTGCCGAAGATCTATTTCAATCCCTCGTGCGATGGTAGAGATGGGCACATCATTGGACGTTCCCTCGAAGGGATTTTCTCCGGTTCGGCCAATGCGCTCCATCGTGTGAAATACCCAACCTATGGCCGTGTAG
>CAYORY010000258.1:0-2429 GCA_964406435.1 uncultured Roseivirgaceae bacterium
TGTCTCAAAACATGAGATTGATGGTTGCCAGCCTCATCCCATTTATGGCTCTCAGTTTAGTTATTTTCTATAAAGAGAGGAATTATCTTCAGAATTTCCTGGTGATCTCTTATGCCACCAGCCAGTTGCTTTGGCTCAGTATTCTGACGGTGGCCGTTTTGGGGTTCACGGGCTATTCGCCACTTTCATTAGGCTTTGTGATTAACCTTGGCTATTTCATTTGGCTGATAGGAAAACTTAATCCCCGAAGAGGATTCTTTCGGACCTATTTCAGAGCGCTGATTTCTTGGGTTGTGGGCTATTTGTTTTTCCTGATTTCTGTAATGCTCATTACCATTGCTGCCATGATCATAGGTTTCGCGACTGGTCAAATCACACTTCCACAGTAGCGGGTTTTTGTTTTCCTGAGTGCTCCAAAATGTATCGAATGATTTCGGGATGTGAAAGAATCTTGTAGTGACCAAATCCTCGCGCTTGCACAAAATGGGCATTCTCGTGTAATTCGAAAAGCTCCATTCCTTTCTTAAATGGGATCGTTTCATCGTCTTCGCAGTACAGGAAATGCTTCGGAATATTTTTGAGCTCCTGCGTTTTTGTCCTCAAATCAAAGAAGTCCACGGACTGACCATACACTTCTTCCACCATGTCGGACATCCTTTGATACACCGATTTCTTCAGCCCCAGCTCGGTGATAATGTCACTGAAAAAATAACGGATGTAAGGAGGTGCCGCCACGAGAAACAAACGATCAGGGTACTTCTCCTCGGGCAATTCGCATAGGGCCATCCCTACTGCAGCCCCGCCCATGGAGTAGCCGACGATGGTATCAAATGTGGGATTGCTCAGAAGGTATTCTTTGATAATATCTCTGAATTCGGGCATGGCCGAATGCTTTCCATCGGAATGGCCGTGAGCCCTACAATCAATGGCCTCCACCACATAGCTAGCCGCCAAAAACTCCTCAATCATTCGACGGAAGTCAGCCGCCTTGGATCGCCAGCCATGACATAGCAGTACCCTTGGCCCGGCGGTTCCCCATCGGTACGTCACGATCTTATCGCCTTGATAGATCATTTCTCCAAGGCGCGCTCGGCTCACCAGTTCCTCCTGAGGCTCTGAGAAGTAGACCTTACCTGGCATGGTGAAGAAATGCCAGACTACCTCTGCTACCTTTCGGGGTGAAGCATGTTGGAGGGCTTTCAATCCCTTTTTGATCAGCTCGATCTTCCAATTCGTTTTTGGTGGCCTGCCAGCGGGTCTGCTTTTGTCGGCCAGTTCCACGGAAATGTAGGTTACATTTTTCATACCGATCGGTATTTATATTGTCAAATTTTTTTAGCGCGAAATCTTATCAATCATCTCGATCAGGATTTCCTTGGTTTGTTCGTAAGATCTATGGTTACCTTCGGCTCTTGCGAGAAGAATAGCACCGTTGATACTTGCGTAGAAAAAACTCACGAATTGTTCAACATTAGTGTCTGATTTTATCTGCCCTTCCCTGATTCCACGATACACCACCTTGGACAGGTCGCTTTTTATCATAGTGATTTTGCTCACCACTTTCATCCGTAGTTTGTCGTGATTATCATCCGCCTCTACAGACGTGTTCAAGATCGGGCAACCACCCTCAATGGGCGGATTCAGTATGTATTCGGAATAATAGTCGATAATGGCCTTGAGCTTTAGTGGGCAAGTGTTTTGCGCTCGGATTCGACTACCAAGCTGCTGCATGACCAGGTTGCTGGCCTTATCAAATGCCGAAGCAGCTACTTCATCCTTATTTTTGAAGTTACCATAAATGGCGCCTTTTGTAATTCCGGTTGCTTTGGTGATATCAGACAAAGAAGTAGCATGATACCCCTTGGTATTGAAGATGGGAATCGATCTGTCAATGATTAGTTCTCGGGTGATATCAGATTTACTCATGACACAAAAATATACCTATCGGTATATAAATTCCAAATAAACTTATTCGCTGACATACACGCGCTTCACGCGCTCACTCACATTGGTCAGTATTTCATAGGGTATGGTGCCGGCCCATGTTGCCAACTCTTGAATGGTAGGCGAGGTGCCAAAAACGATGACTTCATCTCCCGGTTGAGCGTTCAATCCGGTAACGTCAATCATGGTCATGTCCATGCAGATGTTTCCAATCGTGGGTACGAGCCGGTCACCAATTTTTACTTGTCCTGCCCCATTGCCAAAAACGCGAAGATATCCGTCCGCATAACCGATGGGGAGTATTGCTATTTCTGAATCGCTCGTTACTTGACCTTTTCTGGAATAGCCCACACTTTCTCCTTTCCTAAGTTTTTTAATCTGAGAAATGGATGTTTTCAGCTGGCTTACCGGCTCAAGGGTTAGCTCACCAGTTGGATCAAATCCATGCAGACCGATACCGAGCCGAACCATATCAAAGTGATACT
>CAYORY010000259.1:0-2423 GCA_964406435.1 uncultured Roseivirgaceae bacterium
ACCGTGCGAAAGGAGGTACTGGACCAAATGGGCTATGACTATCGGTATTTCTCCGGTCTCTTCAAATCAAAAACCAACCTCTACTACCTGGTGTACGATTACGCCTTCAGTCCCGTATTTGAAAAGGGAGTCCCCAAGGCGCTCATCGTACAGCGACAAGACTATATGGACCGGCTTGGATTTGAGCTTTGGAAACCACCAGCAGAAGGCTGATAGTAGCCACCGGAGCGGAAAACATCCGGCAAACTAACTGCCCGTGCTTCCAAACCAACCAGAATGAATTCGTCAGATGGGTTTTCTGATTGGCACTGCTTGTTCTTCTGGTTCAAGGTGATCCATTGTCTTCAAGTAGGAAATTCTCTAACTTTACTGTATGACAACTAAGGAGAAACTCAGAAATTCGATCCTCAAAAAGATCAAGAAACTTTCGGACGACAAACTGTCAAACCTTGACTCATATCTAAACGATTTGGAATCTCGATTTTCAACTGAAAAAACCACTTTGTCATTTAGTGGAATTTTTGATGGACTGGAGTTAGACGAACTGACGACTAATCTCCATGAATCCAGAAAGGACAACTCCGAACGAATTCCGCAGTTTTGAACCGATCGCTTATTGACACTGATATCCTTTCATATTTCCTGAAAGGCAACAATCTGGTAGCTGGGAACTTCGGACTCTATCTCAAAGAGTACCCCAAAATCACTATTTCTGAGGTTACTTATTTCGAGATTCTCTCTGGGCTAACTTTTAAGAAGGCGAACAAACAAATTGAAGAATTTGAGGCATTTGTATCGACCTGTGAGATATTGAAGCTTTCAACATCTTCACTCCGAAAATCGGCGAATATCTATGCAGACCTCAGAGAAAAAGGGATAACTATTGGAACGGCTGATCTGCTAATTGCTGGAACGGCACTTACGAACGGCCTAACCCTTATCACCAACAACCAGAAGCATTACGAACCCATATCTGAACTTCCAACATCTAACTGGATCGGTTGATAACGGATCACAACTGTCACTACGTCGGCAGAGTCCTTCTACCCAGTTTCGCCTGCTTCAGTTCCTCATTACTTGTCAGACAGAACACCAAAATCCCGACCGTACTTTTTGTTCAATGGTTTCAATTTTTCTGTCACTTCTCTTTTTTCTAAATTTAATATTCAGTCAATAGCGATTCGTATGGAATCTTTAATTTTTCGTGCAAGTTTCGGATCATTTTGAGGGTTAACTTTCTTTTACGAGACAATACTTCCGTAACTCGACTCTTATATCCGATTATTTCTGCCAAATCCTTCTTTTTCATGTTCATTTGTTCCATCCTGAATTTAATGGCTTCAATTGGATCAGGTGCCTCAATCGGATAATGTTCATCTTCATATTTTTCTATTAGAATAGTAAGTACTTCTGCCTCATCACCCTCTTTGGTAGTAGAAGGAGCATGAAATATTTCTTCAAGCCGGGATAAGGCTTGTTTATAGTCCATTTCTGTTTTGATAGCTCTAATATTCATAATTCAAATTGTGTTAGCATCAATATTGTCATAATCCGAGTGTGTTCCAATGAACCTAATGAATACCCATTGTCTCAGGTAGTTAATGTCAACTACCAATCGGTATTTGTTTCCACAGATGTTGAAAACAACTCGTCCACCTTTGAGGATACTCGCCTTGGCATACTCATCCTTAACCTCCATCGGGCTCTTCCAGGTTGCTTTTGACGCTTCTTTATACCATGTTTTCAACTGATCTTCAGAGTCTGAGTACTTCTCCCAGAATTCGCGAATAACCTTTTTAGCAATTACCCTCATTGGCTTTTCTTTCCACGGTAAAGATATCAGAAAGTTACCAAATTGGTAATTATGGTGATTTGACTTTTTTGATTGGGAGATATTTTGTTGTCACCCGTCTTAACCTTCTCCGCTTCCCGCTATTTTGATTGCAACTACTTACAAAACAGGCATTTCACCCCATTGCCTGCTTGCTCCATGGCTGTGATGATGTCAATGAAACCGACCAATATGCCAAAGCACCCCCGAAGGATCGTGTAGAAAAAACTCTTTACCCCATTCATTGTGGACGATCTCTGACAGCCTCACGCCCGGGTATCTGACCAGCAGATTCAGAGCTCTTAGTTCTTCTAAAGATTGCTCCAAATTCTCCACCTCCAGGAATATCATCGAATTGTCCACCCAATCTCGAACGTACGCTCTCTGCAAGTAGAAGCCAAACGCGCCTAGCCTGAATAAGGACATGTCACCGAGAGGTACTTCTTCGAATCCAATGTCTGAATAGAACTGCCGGCAAAGATCAAAGTCCTTCGCTCCAATAAATGTTCGAATGGATTTTGGTTGCATAGCTATTCTGGAAATAAGCTTGCATCCATATTCGGCACAATCCTCAGCGCGTTCTTGTAATAGA
>CAYORY010000260.1:0-2422 GCA_964406435.1 uncultured Roseivirgaceae bacterium
TAAAAAAACCCGTAGGATCCACTCCAAAATCTTCACCGGATAATTTTTGTGGAATAGAGTAGGAGTAGCTGAAAATAAAGGAGGTCAGCTTGATGTTGAAGGAAACGGGCAGAGTCAAATTAACACTCAATAATTCGAATGAGGAATCTTCTTCCAGCGTGTTAATTAAGTCTTTCACCACCTGTGTCAGCTCAGGGTCATCACTGTTCAAAAGTCTTCTTAGTTGCCTCAGTTGAATCGCTTGTTGGGTAGTTATTTGCCCGGTGCGGCGCAGGTAGATGATTTCTTCATCGGTCAGTGTTTGCACTTCCAACAAGTAGTTGTCCACTTGATCGTCTGAATAGGCATAATTGAAAATGGTGGTGGTTCCTGCCATCAGGGAAATGCCGGGATAGAAGTTTAAGCTCTTTACGACAGGCACGTTCTTCAATCGAATGGTTTTGGATAAACTAGGTATGAACCTGTGGCCAATGTCCTTTCCCCATAGGAGCGCATAGTCTGCCCCGATTTCTGCCAGTTTAAAATCATACGTCACACCTGTTCCTATGCTTTGGTTCAGTGTGTTGCCAATGTGCTGATGGTTGAAAGTTTTCTCTATGTACGGGTTGACGACAAGCTTGGAAGATGGGAGCCACATGTAGCCTCCATGGAGGATGCTCTGGGTCAGGGAAGGGGTGGAGTTATTGTCAAAGAAGCTGGTAAAATCGAGGTATGCGCCTGATTTGTGATAATATGATGCGCCGGGCGAGTAGCCTTTTTGATTGAGATTGAAATCCCGGCCGGCCGAAAGGCGACTGCTTGTGTAGCCAAACCTCACGGACATTTCTGACTTCCTCTGGATACTCAGTATGCTATCAAACATACTAAAAATGGAAAGTGAGTCGAGCTCCATTTCCAGTTGTTCTAACTGCTGCGCATAGGATAGCGCATCCTCTTGCGCATGAAGTAAAGAAGAAACGGAGATAGCTACACAAAGTACGATCCATCGCATATAGGTAGTTTATGCGGTGATCAGTTGCGTCGTTTCTGCAAGTCTTGGTTGTTTTGCATCCGATCTCTCACCTGTTCACGCTTTTGCTGCTGATCCCTCAGGCGATTGATGATCATCTGGGTGAAATCCTCTTCTGCCTTCCTCAGACTGAGCAGTTGCCGATTGTTAATCACTTCAAGAAATCGCTCAGCGTACTGTTTTTCCAGTTGTAATGTTTGCTCTTTGGCCTTCATGCCCATTTCCAGGATTCGCTTGTTCTCTTCCTCTGAGGCCGTTTTTGGATCGTGGTTTCGTCTTGCTTGTGCAAACGACTGCCGCACTTCTTGTTGTCGCTTCGCGAATTCGTTATAAATCGGCCAAAATTTTTGCGCCTGGTCGGGCGTAAGATTGAGCCGCTCGGTGATCAAAGCAATTTTTGCCGCCTCGATTTTCTCCTGCGGTGTTTGTGCAGTAGCCATCAGCACGGTCACCAAAAAAAGTATTCCTAAACTATTTTTCATCTCATAAAAGGTTATCAAGTTCGTATTCGTAATCAATTAGAAGGTCATCCAAATCTTCCTCACTTAGCTCCAAATCGTCATAAGACTCATCGAGTAATTCATCCAGATTAGACTCGTCGAGTGTAAGTGCTAGTTGTTCATCAGATAGCTCCATGCTTTCCAGGTAGTTTATTAATTCCTGGTCATCGACCTGAGCAAGTAGCTGTTCGGTGCTTTGTATTTCTGATTTTGGGAAGAAGACAGTGGTGAGAACCAAGAGAATAACAAATGCACCTCTCAACGCCCATTTCAACTCGGGCTTCATCACCCATTTGGAAGTGGCCTGCTCAGAAATTCGCGCCTGTATATCGACAGTCAAATTATCAAAATAGCCTTCAGGCACCTCAAAAGGCGTTTTCTTCTCAATGTCATCTAATCGTATCTTCTTCATCGGTGCTTAGATTGTATTCAATTCAAAAGGTTTAATCCGGATTTAAAAATTCTTCAATTTTTTTCACAGCGTGGTGATAGCTGGCTTTTAATGCCCCTTCACTTGTACCTGTGATGTCTGCTATTTCCGAAAATTTCAACTCCTCAAAATATTTCATGTTAAAAACCAACCGCTGCTTATCGGGCAGTTTCAACAATGCTTTTTGCAGCTTCATTTGTATTTCATCACCCGACAAATGCGTCCCCTCATCCAACTTGCCGCTCAATTCCCCAGCTGCATCATGTATCGGGACCAAGTATTTTCTTTTCTTTTTCGCCAAAAAATTCAAACACTCATTCGTCGCAATTCTGTAAATCCAGGTAAATAGCCTCGAATCCTCCCGGAATGATCCAATGTTGTTCCAAACCTTCACAAAAATGTCTTGAGTCAGGTCATTGGCATCATCATGATCTACCACCATTTTGCGCACGTGCCAATAGATACGCTGCTGGTATTCCTTGA
>CAYORY010000261.1:0-2417 GCA_964406435.1 uncultured Roseivirgaceae bacterium
TTGTACTTTGGGGAATGGACGGATTCTACGTCCCCGATTTCAATGTTGCCTTTGATTATTTCGGTTTTGATAAATCATTTGAGATCACCGGCATGCTCAAGGGATTTATGATGATAAATGCCCTACTGGTTCTACTACTCATTGATAGGGCCGTGCAGAGAAGAAGAAAGGCTATTTAAAAATAGCGCTCCCCATAATCGTGCCTTTTCAAAATTCTCATATCTATTGAAATCATCACTTCGTGCGTGCCATATCCTGTCCCCCCGATCTTGCTAAAAGGGAATTCAAACGAGTAACCGAAGTGATAAATTTCATCCTCCGTGTAGATAATGTTGAATCCTGCTGAGTTAAAATTTCTTGAACTCACCCCAAGCCAAAATTGCTCATTTATAAGCACCTGTCCGTTAAGATCCAGCGCCAACTCACCACGGGAATACCTTGCCACAAAGGAGGGCTTGATTTTCAAGAAATTCGAGGTAGTTATCAAAACACCTCCGGTGACATTGTAAAGCGGGTCGTAAGTATCCACCACCACACCATCATCAGCAATGATCGTTTTGAGCAATCTTGGTGACGCAGCACCAATATAAAATTGGTCCGTCTTGTACATCATTCCAAAGCCGAAGTTGGATGCCGATCCAGCTACCCTTCCATCGCCCACAAGATTGTCAGGAGCCTCCTGAGAGAGCTTGTTGTAATCCTGCACATAGAGTGTGCTTCCTCCCTGCATTCCAAAAGAAAGATAGTTCCCATAAAAATCCATTCTGTAGGCATAGGAGAACATAAAATCTGTGGTGCTATTGATCCCAAATCCTTCATTCAATACCAAAAATCCAACTGCGCTGTGGTCACTTATGGTAGAATATCCGGTCAGTAGGTTTGTGAATGGTGCCCCGTCCACGCCGACCCATTGTCCTCGACTGATAGCAGTAATATTTCCAACGTTATGAACGCCATTGTACGCAGGATTCAGCATAGACTGATTCATGAAATACTGACTATTTAGAGGCTGGTTTTGAGCGATGACAAAATGACCAATCAAAAGCGCAATGAGTAGTAGTTGTAGTTTCTTCATGGCTTAGTTGGTAATGATTTGAATGAAACCCGCCTCTCTCTCTGATCCGTTCAGCTCAATGACGTAGTAGTAAGTGCCTGACTGGAGTGTCTTTCCATCGCTTCCCTTCCCATCAAAACGAACATCTTCGTTGTTGTAGCCAGAAGCTTCATACAGTAGCTTTCCTACACGATTGAATATTGAGACCGTATTGTTCGGGTGTTCATCAATTCGCTGAATCCTCAGAAAATCATGTACCCCATCCCCATTTGGGGTGACGACATTGAACACATGAATGGAATTATTGCCTGGCGTCACCTCGCCAGTCAACTGAATCGTAAATGGTTCGAAGTTGCTTTCAATAGTAAGATGGCCATTGAAAACTCCCCTGCCTGATGCTACAAGAACTACATCAAAACTCTCGGAATTTCCTGCGCCTATAGAGCCAGGTGCCTCCACCACCGAAAACCCGGCATTGTCAATGGCCAAGGTGGTGAAGGTCAAAACCTGCGATGCGGAAGGGTTTTCAATAGTAAATGTTCGGGTCAGGGGCTCATCTACTTTGGTCAACCCAAAGTCAACCGTGCTCCCACTAATCAATGGCGAATCTTCGTAATAAAAAAGAATTTCCAGTGATTCCACAATGCTACCTGTGACGGGGAAAGTGAACGAGCCCTCATCTGAATCATCACTTGCTATCGTGATTGTCGTATTGAAAGAACCCGCAACTGATGCATCCAATTCAATGAAGAATATTTCTGTGGATCCTTCCCCGACGCTTGTCGGTGCAGATGTAATCGTGAAATCCGGATTGGAGGAAGTAATATTCGAAATCGTCAAAAAGGAAGTACCAGAGTTCTCAATGGCGAAGGTTGAACTCAGCACATTACCAAGATCAGAAGTTCCAATGTCTACCTCAGAAGTCTGTCCATTGGTGATTGGTGCACCCGTGTTGTTAGTTCCAAAATAGACTTCAATCTCAGGCTCGACAATTAGTCCCGTGACGGGGAAGTCAAACGAACCCTCATCCGAATCATTATTGTCAATCGTGATTGTACCACTAAAAACACCTGCTACGGATCCATCCAATACCACGTTGAAATTCGCAGATGTGCCAAAAGGGATCGTTGTGGGCTCATTGACAAAGGAAAACTCAGAAGCATCGGCTGATATAGAAGATATGGCAAGGTCCGCTGTTCCTGAGTTGACAATTAATATTTGAACGAAAGGATCATTACCGACACCCGCACTTCCCAAATCTATGGGCTCAACTTGTCCATCTAAGATCTCCGTACTAGGAGATGCCGACCCCACATACACTTCAATTTCTGGCTCAGGAGCAATGATCTCACCAGTCACCGGG
>CAYORY010000262.1:0-2411 GCA_964406435.1 uncultured Roseivirgaceae bacterium
AGAAAAAAATTAGGAACTTCGCCCCCGAAATAATCGGGGGCTTTTTTGTTTACAACAAACCGAAACAAATAGGCCCAATAAATAGCTAAAAATATGGGTCTACAATGTGGAATCGTCGGGTTGCCAAACGTGGGTAAGTCCACCCTTTTCAATGCCCTCTCCAACGCCAAAGCCGAGGCAGCCAATTTTCCATTCTGCACCATTGAGCCAAACGTGGGGGTCATTACCGTGCCAGATGAGCGCCTTGGCATTTTGGAGAGCTTGGTTTCTCCAGAAAAGGTCATACCGGCGGTTATTGAATTTGTGGACATTGCCGGTCTGGTAGAAGGGGCAAGCAAGGGTGAAGGTCTGGGAAATAAATTCCTTGCGAATATTAGAGAAGTGGATGCCATCATCCATGTGGTACGCTGCTTCGATGACGACAATATTGTGCACGTCGCTGGTCGCGTGAACCCAACTTCGGACAAAGAAATAATAGATATCGAGCTACAGCTGAAGGATTTGGAATCCGTCGATAAGAAGATTCAGCGTGTAGAGAAACTTGGTAAATCAGGGGACGCTAAGGCCAAAAGGGAGTACGAAATCCTATTAAAATTCAAGGCGCACTTGGAGCAGGGAAAGAACGCCAGAGCGCTCGACATGGAACCGGAAAGCAGGGAGGCCATACGAGACTTGCAGCTTCTTACCGAGAAGCCAATCATTTACGTGGCAAATGTGGAGGAAGCATCCGTGACTACTGGCAACCAATGGAGCAAGGAAATAGAAAAAATTGCTGAGGAAGAAGGAGCTAATGTGGTCATTGTTTCTGCTTCCATTGAGGCGCAGATTGCCGAGTTGGAAGATCAGGAAGAGAAAGAGATGTTCTTGGAAGAGTATGGACTGAAAGAATCCGGCCTGAGCAAGCTCATTAAGTCGGCATATTCACTGCTGGACCTTATCACTTATTTCACGGCAGGTGTCACTGAGGTACGGGCATGGACCATCAAAAAGGGCTGGAAAGCACCTCAAGCGGCTGGCGTAATTCATTCAGATTTTGAGAAGGGATTCATCAAAGCAGAGGTGATCAAACTGGCCGATTATCAGCAGTATAAAACAGAGCATGGCTGCAAAGAGGCTGGAAAATTAGCCATCGAAGGAAAGGAATATGTCGTGAAAGATGGAGACATCATGCACTTCAGATTCAATGTCTAGGTAGTAATTAGGTATTTGGTATTAGGTATTAGGTATTAGGTATTGTTAATTGCCCATTGCCCATTGCCCATTGTTCTAATAAAAGTCCACACTATTCAAGCTCAGGTATCCAACCACCTCGTCGTTGATTCTTCCAGGGGCTCGGTAGTACACCAATATTTCGTATTCATTTTCTGCCTGGAAGTGCGATCCTTCAAATTCGTACTCAGGTAGGTCCTTCGATTCCAGTTCATATCGGTAGTCATAGTACCCCTGTTTCAGCCGGATATTGGTGAAGTATACTTGGCTTTCGCTATCGTATCGCATCTTATTTTCGGCCGTTTTTTTCCAGTCGTTGAATCGGCCCATCACATAGACGTCTCCCAGGTTTTCTTCAGACTTTAAAGAGAACTGAACCTTCGCATAGTCAGCTTCCAGCCATCCTTCTCCCGGGTCGCTGTTGCCCGGTATGTAGCGACCATTGTTGTCATTGATCAGTTGGCGATAGGAGTCACGGCCATGTGCAGATTCCAGTGATTGCGTGACTTTCACTTCAGAGGCGAGCCTCTCAATTTTTGCCACGTTTATCCCCCGCAGATTCAGGGTGCGAATGTCCAACCATCGAAACTGATTCCACCCGGGAAAAGTAGTCTCGTCTCCAAAATACCTCCATTCTAGCACGTTCGAGCCTGGTCGCACTCCGGTCGGCTTCAGGTTCACAATCGCGCGATCCCAATCTTTGTTTTGGAGCAAAATCGTTTTGAAGTTTTCTTGTGGATTTGGTGCTTGCACGCCTGAGTAGCTGATTTCAAAATCCACCTGCTGATGCGTGCGTCTTACCGCGACTTTCGAAGGGATTCGAAACTCACCTGACACGCTAATCTGCTTTTGGTAAAGAACAATTCGGCGAGAAAAAAGCACATCCTTTTCATTGTCTCTTCGGTACAAAATGACAAGGTAGTTGCCAGTAATTTTTGGTCTTTTAAGCTCAAAGAAATACTGAATGTAGGGCGTCTTTGTATTGGTAGAATACTCGAATGATTGGTGGTCAAATCGGTTGAATCCGTCCAAATATTCCATCTCTATCAGCTTAGATGGAGACCAATCAAAATTGCAGTGAATGATCTTTGCTTGAAGGTTTTCAAATTTATTTGTGAGCAGATCAAACTCTAAATTCAAAGGTTGCGCACTACCCAATTCGATAAATGGATTGAAACTGTTTAGTATCACATTTCCAACAT
>CAYORY010000263.1:0-2405 GCA_964406435.1 uncultured Roseivirgaceae bacterium
ACATGAGCGTGCACAATCTACCAACGGTAATGGGTGGAGAGATCGGCCAGTTCATCGAGGAGCTGCGAATTGCAGAAAATGCGGAAAAATTAAAAGAAGGAGCAGCTTAAATGCGTTGGCTTCTTTGTGCCATGAACTCATCCTTAAAAAATAGCTTATTAGCCGTTGTTCTTTTGGCCATGATCATGTCATGTCGGCCCGATGAAGAACTTGTCTCTACCTCACCCAACCTCCGACTGCAAATAAGCAACGATACAGTGCTCTTTGATACACTCCTTAGTGAGAGAGGAAGCATTACTCGGCGTTTCAGGATTTACAACCCCAATAAGTCCGCTGTAAAATTTGATGAAATCCGACTCGGCAAAGGCAACAACTCGGATTACTCACTTATTATCAATGGTAAAGAGTCCAACCGTATTCGCAACGAGACCCTTTTTGGCAAGGACAGCCTTCAGGTTTTGGTCTCCGTGTTCATCGATCCACAGGATCAAAATCTCCCCTATCTGGTCAAAGACTCAGTCATTTTCGACTGGAATGGCAACTCCGGCCATGTGAAACTAGTGGCTTATGGGCAGGACGCCATCTACATAAATGCCGATACACTTTGCAATGTCACGTGGACCGCCGACAGGCCTTATGTGATTTACAATTATGCCTTGGTGGATACGCTGTGCGCTCTCACCATTGACCCAGGCGCACAGGTCTTCCTGGACAATGGTGCGGCTGTCCTTGTCAAAGGAACTGTACAAATGAACGGAGATTCTGAGCGTCGAATTACTATCAGAAATACGCGATTCGATGCAGCCTATGATGTGGCCCCCGGTCAATGGGATGCTATCTATTTTTTGGAAGGAAGCACAAACAACGAGGTGCATTTTGCGGATATCACCAACGGCTCCATTGGCCTGAGAGTGGGCACTCCTGACGATGATGAAGATTTCGATCTTCTCATTACCAATTCTACCATAGGCCATATGTCTAATGCTGGAATCTTAGGCTTCAGTTCCGAAATATATGCTAGCAACACAGTGGTCTACAACTGCGGACAATATTTAGTTGGGAATTTTGCGGGTGGCACCTACCAATACGACCACTGCACCCTCTCCAATTTCCCCAACCTTTTCTCTCGAGACGAGCCGTCTGTTCAGTTTTCTGACAATGTAGTTGTAGGCGGTGGAGCCGTGATTTCTGCCCCACTAAACATCACTCTCAGGAACACTATAATTTGGGGCTCAGAACCTGAAGAATTGTTGATAATCGAAGGTGCGGGCGAGGCAGTTACCAGGAATTTTCTAACGGGAATCCTTCGCTCATCCATTCCCTACAACAACTTCATCATCTCCCAGGAACAGAACTTTCCTGGTTTTCTGAATCCCCAGATATTCGACTATCATTTGGATTCACTTTCTTTTTCAATTGATAAAGGAACTAACATCGGTTTTTCCTTTGATCTGGACGGCAACCCTCGTGATGCAAAACCGGATTTGGGCGCCTACGAGCACCTTGAAGAATAGTTTGGCTTTTGGCTTGTTTTTTGTTTGACCAGGGATCGTGTTTCCAGTGTTTACCTAAAAAGTTGACCTGGAATATGCAAATACGTACTAGTCGGTATAGATGCACCCAACCTAAAGTGTTAAATTTCCCGACCTTTTTGAGTTTTTAAGATCACCCACTATGAAATCTCTTATCTCGAAGAAAGCCGCTGGAATAATATTGCTGGCATTCATATCTTCAACTTCACTTGGACAAAATCTGAGCACTTCGTTATCAGAGCTTAATTCTAGATCATCAGAAATAATTGCGTTGATACCAAATGCTTGGGGAATAGGTGATCAAAGCACCCCGGGTTTATATGATGGAGTTGACTATATCGGCGATGGTGGGAATGACATGTACGATAATGGCAACTATATCAACACCAATATTTCTAGAGGTGGTGGCTATGCCGACAATGCCATTGACTATTCTGACAATGTCATTTTGAGTAGTTCGAACTTTGGTAGTTCAGGAGAATACTTCACAAGGCATCTTCCACAACTTTTTGTAATGGGTGCCAAGCTTGATAACATATCCACTTTCTACATTGAGGGGGATTTGGGATCAGATGGTGGAGGGGTTCAAGAGTCCTATCAACTTACCAGGAACATCGGTGGAGAAATATATCGAGGTTTCGTTTGGCAGATTTATAATGCCTCTGACCCATCCGTCAATCATTTGGTACTGGTGAAGGATTCAGGATCAAGTGCTTTCGCAACGGATAATGGAAGTACCGCAGGATATGATCACACCATTAATAGTTTAGGTGGAAATACAGAAATTTTCTTCCTCCTTTATGCTCAAACGGGCGGTTTTCAAATCTCTCAAGTGCAACATGAGGCAATCATGGATAAGGCTGTGGATATATT
>CAYORY010000264.1:0-2403 GCA_964406435.1 uncultured Roseivirgaceae bacterium
TAGCCATTATCGATTTGTTGAAATAGTGTCTTAGAAATTCGGATGCGAAATTACAGGAAAAATGGCGAAGGGAAAAGGTGACTAAGTAGAAAAATGACTGTAGTTAGTCTTTAAGAAAAATACGGAAGGTTGTACCCGTACTTGGTTCCGAATGTTTCACATAAATTTTGCCCTCATGGTAGTTTTCGATGATTCGTTTTGCGAGCGTTAGTCCCAGTCCCCAGCCTCTCTTTTTGGTAGTGAATCCAGGACGAAATATCTGTCTGGCCGCAGATTTGGATAGTCCCTTACCGGTATCAGAAATGTCTATGGCTACCCCTTCGTTTACTTTCATGATTTTAATGCTGATGCTGCCTTTGCCTTCCATGGCATCTGCGGCATTCTTAAGAACGTTTTCGATCACCCAAGCGAAAAGGGATTTGTTGAGTTTCGTTTGTATTTGATCATTAGGGAATGATTCTACAGACAGGGAGATTTTGGTGGAAAGCCGCACACTCAGATACTCCACAATTTCCTGAACCACCTCTGTGATGTATTCCTGTTTCAATTGTGGCACACTCCCAATGTTGGAGAAGCGCTCGGTGATCTTTTCAAGACTTCTGATGTCTTTATCGAATTCGGTCATCACGTCTTTCTCTTCGGGGTAGTTACCCTTGAAATACTCTGACCAAGCCATGAGAGAGCTAAGCGGTGTGCCAAGCTGATGAGCCGTTTCTTTTGCCAGCCCCACCCATACTCGGTTTTGCTCTGCCACTCTGGAGTAATTGAACAAGACAAAAATTACCAGAACAAAGACCGCAATGATCGACAACTGTACATAGGGGTAATAGGCCAATTGCGACAGCAAGGTGGAATTTTCGTAGAAAATGTATTTCTTGCCATAGACCGCATCCGACACTTGCAGGGTGATTTCTAGGGGTTCATGCTGAGACCGCATTTCTTCGATGACCTGTTCTAAATATTTTCTTCTTTTTTTAGGATCGGTTTGTTCATCAGCTTTGGGAAGGTTTCTGTATTGCTCAGGATTTTCATTTTCATCTGTGAGAATGACCGGAATGGTGGAGTTGGCGCTTACGATTTCATCCAAAAGCAGAATGAAATTGGAGTTGTCATTTTCGTTTGCAAGGTATTCGAGTGTGCTTGCATAGAGCTCGATCTGCTGACGTTCGCGCTCATCTACCTGTTGCACGAGGGTGTTGGTATAGATCACAGATCCTGCGCTGATGACAATAGCAGCAGCAAAAATGATCCACTTCGCTCCCGGCCGACCGGGATTTAGTTGCATGAAGGAAGTTTCGAGATTTTTGGGCATGGACGAGACTAACGTTCGAGAAAGTTAATCTAATGCTGAAAGGATATGAAATATCTAGTCCTCGGTAGTAATCATCAACAAATCAATCGTGCGACGATCAATATCTGTTCTCACTACTTTGACACGCACTTCATCACCTAGAGAAATTACCCGCTTGTTGTTTCGACCGACTACTTCCATTCGCTTCGCATCGAAATCATAAAAATCGTCATCTAGGTCGGCAATTCTGACCATGCCTTCGCATTTGGTGGCTGTGATCTCAACGAAGATGCCCCACTCTGTGACCCCAGAAACTATTCCTTCGAAATCCTCACCAACCATGGTTGACATGAATTCTACCTGCTTGAACTTGATCGAGGCGCGCTCTGCATCCGCTGCTCTTTTCTCCCGCTCAGATGAATGAAGGCAAAGCTTTTCGTATTCTTCTGCATTCTGGGATTTTGCATCGTCCAGATAGAGCTGAAGCAGGCGGTGCACCATCACGTCGGGATATCTCCTTATCGGCGAGGTAAAGTGGGTGTAATGATCAAAGGCTAGCCCGAAGTGGCCAACGGGCTCGGTGGTGTATTTGGCCTTAGCCATAGATCGAATCGCCAGTTGTTCTAGAATATTCTGTTCAGGCTTCCCTTGAATTTTGTCGAGAAGTTTATTTAGTCCATGTGAAATATTCCCGGAAAGAGTAATCTGATGACCGAAACGCTGAGCAAAACCTGAAAATATTTCTAATTTCTCCTGATTTGGGCTGTCGTGCGTTCGATACACAAAGGTCTTATGATCGCCTTCACCTTTGGTAACCTTCATGTTGTAGATGAAAGTCGCTACTTCGCGATTGGCCAGAAGCATAAACTCCTCGATCATTTTGTGTGCATCCTTTCGGACCTTCGGAACTACCTCCAATGGTTTACCTTTTTCGTCCAGTTTGAACTTTACTTCTGTGGTTTCAAAGTTGATGGCTCCTTGTTTGAAGCGCTCATCTTTTAATTTCTTCGCAAGGTTGTTCAGTATAACCAGCTCCTCGGCATAGTCTCCTTTTCCGGATTCAATTCTTTCTTGGGCGTCTTCGTATGCAAATCTTCTGTCTGATTCAATGA
>CAYORY010000265.1:0-2397 GCA_964406435.1 uncultured Roseivirgaceae bacterium
ACATTTGCGCTTCGGGCTTCCCGCTCTATGATGTCGGCAATGAGCTTATCCAGGTTGGCGATGGACTTCTTCCGCTTGTCCACCTCTGCCCTCAGCTCGCTCTCCTTCTTTCCCAGTTCGGTCACCAGATTGCTCTGCTTACTTTTCAGGCCGAGCAGCTTTTGATTCTCAGCAAGTTGCTGCTCCAATATTACCTCTTGCTCGTCTCGTCTGTTCTGCACCTCATTCTTTTGAATGCCCAGCTCCTCCGCTACCTTTTCGATTTGCTCCGCTTGAGTGCGACGTGCTTCGGCATACTGATCGAGGTATCTCAGCCTCATGAAGAGCTCGTTGAACGTGCTTGACGAAAACAGGAAGGTAAGCATGCTGTAGCCTTGATTCGCCTTGTACGCTGAGTAGATCATGGCGGCATACTCTTCTTTTAAGTTTTTGAGATCATTCTCAAGGGCAGTGATCACGCTGTTCAGATCGCTGATCTCGGATCCCAGTAAACCGATTTCCGATTCCATGGAACGAATGAGTGACGTCCTGGCATAGATTTGATTTTGAAGGGCTTGAAGCTGACCAAGTGTGGCCTTTTTCTCGTTTTCGGTTTCTATCAGAATTTTCTCCGCCTCGGCTATTCGGCTGAGATTTTCCTTCTTTTCTTTCTCAAGCTGCTGCCTCGACTTCTGGGCAAAAGAAGGGAGTGTGCAAAGAAGTAAAATAAAAATGAGGAGTGATCGCACGGTTACTTCTTGGTGTATTTTGAGTTGACGCTAAATGGAAAATCGAGCGGCTCAGAGAGCAAGTCCATTTTGCTGTATTCAATGTCGATGATTGCTTGATCTTTCTTGTCGATCAGGTCAATTTTTGCCCTTATTTTTTGTGGCGCCTGCTGACGTTCGAAATTTTGAAATCCTCCATAATTTACCATCACGGAATTTCCTCCTATGGTTTGATAAGCTTCTAATTTTTCCAGCTTTTTGGATCGCTTGCCTATGTACTGTCGCACTCCGTACTTCCCTTCTTCTCGAGAGAAATTATAGAATCTTCCATCGTCAGTTACCTGCTTTCTTCGGGTAGGTTCGAAAAGCGTGTTGCCAATCACCACGGCCTCTATGAGTTGGAAATTCACCTCGACACCATACATCTCACTTAGTTTGTCGTAGGTGAAACTGTAATATTCCTTCTTCAACTTGTCGAGCATCTGAATCCCTTCACGATCCACCAGAAGGCGGGCTACCTCCAATCCCAGCCCGGGAGAAACAGACACCCAAATGATGCTGTCCTTCTTTATCCGAAAGCTGGCTGTGGCACCAATCTTCTGCTTACCGCTGTTGTATTTCAGCTTGGCCTTTGCGTCGATGTATTTGAAATCGAGGTTCTCAATTCCAAATTTTTCATCGCCTGTCCCAAGAGTAGAAAGTTCTTTTTTGCAGCTGGAAAGCAGAAGCATGGCGCCAAGAAAAAGTAGGGTGATTTTTCTCATTTAATCTCTTGTCTGAAGTGTGACCTCCGTATCAATCCAACAATCAATTTTAATTTTTTGACCTATCTCATACTTGTTGGATGTGAAAATTTCTTCTTTAGAGGGGAATTGTGCTTTGGCCATTTCCATTCGTGATTCATTTTGTGCCAATTGGTACATTTCAAATGCCGCTATAAACACAGCTCTGTCCTTAACAATATCCTTTTTACCAGCACAATCCTCAAACGAATACATGTAAAGATCCCCAATTACCCGATAGGCGTTGAGATCGTTTGGATTCCTCTCCAAGGCTCTCAATGCTGCCCTTCTTGTCTGTTCCTTATCTGTAAAGATTGTTACTTTCTGTTCGCTCGAACCCACTTCGTCCACTTTGGAAGCAATACTTTTACCCGTAACTGGACTATTTGTTGACAGTCCTGTTCTCTCACCACCTCCATTCTTCGCATTACTTATCTGGATATCAAAAGCCTCTCTTAATTCCTCATCTATGGCATACCTCTTTCCCATTTCAAGTACGCTGGTCGCACGATTGTAATTCTGCTTCTTCAAGTATGCCGTGCCTCCGAAGTAGTAGAAAGCGGCCTGATTTGGGAAATACTCCATTGCCTGATCCGAATGTTTGATCAAGTCATCCCATAACTCAAACTCAGATTCAAGACTCAGGATGTTCTGCCAAACAGAAAAATTGTCAGGAGATATATCAGTTGACTTCACGTAATAGTCTAGGGCACTACGCTTGTCATTCAACTGAAACAGTACATCACCGGCAAATGCCTGAGCCGTGTACTCTTTTGGGTGAACAGACGCCACATCCATCACCAATTGCTTCATCTCCTCAGTGCTATTTTCATTTGTGCTTTTCAGCAGGTCATTCAGAATATTCCCTTTAAGGTCAAAAGGCACGTCGGGAGCCAATAGGGAGGCAC
>CAYORY010000266.1:0-2389 GCA_964406435.1 uncultured Roseivirgaceae bacterium
ATCATTTCCATGGCGACCTCTCCTATCGGTCAGAGGTTGGGTGATAGATTGGCCAATACAGTTGTCATTCAATCGAAACGAATTTTCTCGCTGGATGACACCATTCTAAAGGCCACTGAAGAAACGTACATCCCCACCTACACCAACGTCCTCAATCTTCGCGATAAGGATATTTACATTATCAAAAACACCGTAGAACAGGCAGAGACTAGTCATCAATACGCCAATGTGAAAAAGCTGGCGGATAAAGCCCGTGAAGTACTGAACATCACAGATGACACACGTCCGCTCATTCTTCTGAAAACATTGGTCAAAGATTATAATCACCTGGCAAGAGAGCGGGATCTAAACGAATGATTCATACGTAGCAAACAGGTAAATTCAAACCAGCCAAAACACAACCCCATGAGTGCGTACAGCGATATCAAAAGGAAATATGAGGAAAAGGGTCATCAATTCTTCACAGGAAAATATGCCATCAACCTTTTCGGGATCAGACAAGGGTATGAGACTGTCGATGAGTTCAATGATATACTAGGCATGGCCTTCAATGACGCTTTTGGAAACGAAGTGGTGCTCTATCATGAAGGAACCACCAAGCCGGGATATTATTGGCTAAAGACAAAAAAGGGAAATAGTAGCGGAACAGCCATCCTCCAACCAGGACAGTACCTCAACTGCTGGGAACTAGGCAAGCACAACGGAAAATATGACGCCCTTCGTCAAAAAGGAATGCCATTCAAAGTTTGGCGCGACGGGGATTCGGATGGTCACTTGGACGTAAATGGCCCGACCTTCACGGATGTCACCGGACTCAATATGCACACCACTTCTTTCAAGACCAATATTGCCCGTGTGGGTGCCTATTCTGCCGGATGTCAGGTGCGGCAGCACGATGAGGACCACATTGTCACCATGAAAATACTAGCCAAGGCCTTTGAAATCTGGAAGAATCCTGTTTTCAGCTACACCTTGTTTGATGACTAATGAGGCAATCTGTCTTTCAGTAAACCGTACACGTAGGTTCCCAGCATTGCGGCAAGTATGACCACAGCTATCACCCCAATTCCATTTCCAAGAAGAATGAAGAGGGGTCCTGGACAGGCACCAGTCATGGCCCAACCCAGCCCGAAGAAGGTGCCGCCTATCAGGTAGCGTGCCACTCCAAATTCCTTTGGCTCTATGGTAATTGGGTTGCCGTTTACGTCTCTGTATTTCCTTCTCTTGAGAATCTGTATGAAAATAATCCCCAGAACGACAGCCGAACCTATGACCCCATACATGTGAAACGACTCGAACCGAAACATCTCATAAATCCTGTACCACGACACGATCTCCGCCTTGGTGAGCGTAATTCCAAAGACGATCCCAATAAGTAGATATTTAATGAATTTCATTTCAGCTGAGTGTTAGTAAGTGTGGGAGAATTAGATGCGTGACGAATAGACCTCCGATAAAGAAGCCCACAACAGCGATGAGTGAGGCTAGCTGTAAGTCGCTCAATCCACTGATCGCATGACCGGAGGTACACCCACCTGCATATCTAGTCCCGAATCCTATGAAGAATCCGCCTACAACAAGCATAATGATGCCACGAGTTGTGCCCAATGACTCCCAATTGAAAATGCTCTCTGGCACCAACTTATTGCCGGTGGTCTCGATACCCATCCCTTGCAGGTTGGCTGTAGTAGCTGCTGAAAGTTGAATGGCATTGTCGTCAATCAAAAATTGGCTGGCCAGAAACCCTCCGATGACGAGACCAAGCGCAAAAACCAAGTTCCAGATTTGTGATTTCCAGTCAAATCTGAAATACTCACAGTTCTTGCCAGCGCCCAAGACAGAGCAAAGGGTTCGGAGGTTAGACGAAAGCCCGAATCGGGATCCAAAAAGTAGAAGCACCAGCATGACCAGTGATATGATGGGACCTGCCACATACCAGGGCCAGGGCTGACTTATAAATTCAATCATTGTGTTTAGTTAGAGCAATTCAGGAAACAGTTGGCAGAGTTAGATTGTTCCAATATGCATGTCGCGCAAAACTAAAGTCAAGCCCCTTTATCTGTGTAACAATTGTTACCAATTAACTAATAGGTAATTCTGAGATTTGAAAAATGACTTTCAAGTATGACTAAAAACATGAGCAAAACGGACGGGGTAATCAGAATTATTGTTGCACTAGCAATTGTGGCCCTTTGGTACTTCCAGATTATTACTGGCACTCTTCTGATCGTTCTAGGCATTGTAGCCGCAATCTTCATCCTCACGGGATTTATTAATTATTGTCCTCTTTATTCTGTATTTAGAATAAGAACAAGAAAGTAGGACAATTAATAAAGGCAGCTTTTCGGATCTGACTTCAGATAATAGCCCTTGTAATTTTTTGCGGCCT
>CAYORY010000267.1:0-2358 GCA_964406435.1 uncultured Roseivirgaceae bacterium
TATGCCTCATTGCGGTCACATCGCTTTTTGCACAGCAGGGATCAGTTTTTGGAGTTGTCAAAGCAAAAACCGGAGAGCCTCTTGTCGGGGTAAATATTCAGATTTCTGGACAATCAAATGGCGCGACGACTGATGCCGATGGCAAGTACGAGCTCACACTGCTTACAGGTCGATACACCCTTACTTTTTCGCACGTTGGCTTTCGAACCAAGAGCCAAGTCCTAAATATCAACCAAGGAGCCTTTATTCAATTCGATGTTGACCTTCGAGAAGATGCACGAGAGCTAAATACTGTCGAAATAACAGGGGAGCGAAATACAAGCGAGGACTTAACCAATCAAACTGAGATTGATGCGAGAGCAGCAAAAGCACTGCCGTCTGCTTTTGGTGACTTCTCTAAAATCCTGGTCACATTGCCAGGTGTGGTTTCCAATAACGAATTCTCCACAGGCTACTCCGTGCGTGGTGGAAACTTCGATGAAAACCTTGTGTATGTAAATGAAATCCCGGTTTACAGGCCCTTTCTGTCCAATGCTGGTCAGCAAGAGGGGTTGAGTTTTGTGAATTCTCAGATGGTGAGCAACATCCGATTTTCAGCAGGCGGCTGGGAAGCTAAGTACGGCGATAAGCTTTCTTCAAGCCTCAATATCCTGTATCAAGAGCCTGACACACTTGGAGGAGAAATGACCATTGGGCTACTTGGTGGCTCAGCAACCATCCGACAAAAATTCAACGATCGCTTCAGGATAGTCACCGGAATTAGGCACAAAGATTCGAGGTACCTTCTGGGTAATACCGAAACGCAAGGACAGTACTTCCCGACCTACACCGACATACAGTCGCTGATGACCTTCGACCTAACTAGGAAAAGCGCCAATCAAAGCAATAAGACGAAGCTTCATTGGCTTCTTTACTACGGTCGAAACAGGTACCTCACTCAGCCCGAAAGTCAGGTCACTCAGTTCGGGTCCATACAAGCCAATTTTAGAATTCAGACAGCCTTTGAAGGGCAGGAAATCCTCAATTACGATGTGTATCAAACAGGGTTGAGTTTGGCACATATCTGGTCGGAGAGGTGGCTCACGCGATTAATAGCCTCTGGAGTGTACACAAGAGAGCGAGAGTATTACGATGTGGAAGGCGCATACCGCATCTGTGATGTGGACAACAATCCAGCTTCATCGGATTTCAATGATTGTGTGGTGCTTCGGGGTATCGGTACGAATTACGACTATGGCCGAAATAGATTACGCGCACTCATTGCCAACATGGAAATCCGCAACGAACATTTGATAAATCTTCACAATATTTTTGAGTGGGGTGTGGGTTTAAAGCGAACTGACATTCGAGATCACCTCAATGAATATTCCTTCCTCGATTCTGCGGATTTCGTCACAATCAACCGCTCGGTTTTCAATAACCTGGGCATTCAGGCCACTAACTACACGGGCTATCTTCAGAACACATCGTTTCTGGGTGATTCCACTCATGCCATCATCGCGGGGGTTCGCTTCAATTATTGGGACTATAATCAAGAGCTGTTAACGAGTCCGAGGGTAACGTATCGTTGGAATCCATCATGGAAAAAGCCAACCACCATCACATTTTCCGTAGGAGGGTACCATCAATTTCCATTCTATCGTGAGCTGCGCACGCAGGACGGACTCATTCGACAAAACCCGAAAGCTCAAAAGTCAATTCATTTTATTGGAGGGGTTGAGCGAGGCTTTTCAATGTGGGGGCGTCCCTTTTCCTTCAATACCGAGCTCTACTATAAGCGGCTGTATGACTTGGTTCCCTACGACATTGACAATACCAGATTGCGATACCTTGATCAGAACAGCGCCTTTGGTTATGCAGCCGGTGTAGACTTTCGAGTGAATGGAGAGTTCATTCAAGGGACTCAGTCGTGGTTTAGTCTTGGATTACTCAAAACAGGCGAGAATGTAGTGGGGGACGAACAAGGCTATGTGAGAAGGCCGTCGGATCAGCATATCAACTTGGCTGTATACTTCGAGGATCATATGCCGAATGATCCTACGCTTAGAATATATCTGAATATGGTTTACGGTTCAGGCTTCCCGACCGGGCCTCCTGGCGAATTAAGTGCACGGAATCGGTTCTCAGGTGACGAGTATTATCGTGCCGATATTGGCATTTCTAAAGAATTTTTCCTCCATTCTACACCCTTCAAAGTGTTTTGGCTAAGACTCGAAGTATTGAATGCCTTAGGTGCAGATAATACCCTGTCTTACAGCTGGATAGATGACATTAATGGCAATCAGTTTGCCATTCCAAACTCCCTGTCGGCAAGGTTTTTGAATATCAAGTTTTCAGCTGAATTTTAACTGCGTAAAT
>CAYORY010000268.1:0-2311 GCA_964406435.1 uncultured Roseivirgaceae bacterium
GAGGCTGTCTATGACCTGGAATGGTCGAACGACGGGTCCAAGCTTTATATATCCCGTTACGGTTCTGCTGCCACCAGTGGAAATATCTACCAGTATGATTTCGCTGATCCGGCGGCCATCCCAACATCCATTTTGCCAGCCTCTCTTTTCAGAAGTTATGGTTTGCAGACCGCTCTCGACGGAAGGATATATCATTTGTATCAGGAAACAGGAGGCGCACCTTATTTACTAGGCAGGATAAATGAGACTGATAGTGTGGCTGCTTTGGTGGCTTACGAGCCAATGGTTTTCACGGACGATTTTCAGGCGCAGCAGTTTCCGAATTTCTCAGGTGGCTATTTCTTCACATTCAATGAATTGAATTTTACCTATTTGGATAGTTGCCTGAATGACAACACCAAATATTTCCCAATTGTTGACCCTGTCCCGCATCAGTATTTTTGGGGACTTGGAGACGGTACGCAAACCAACGCTCTTGCACCGATTCATACCTACGATGCTAGTGGGTCTTACAATGTCACCCTGACTGCCACCATCAACGGCATCTCCCAATCCATCACCCAGTCGGTGGTAATTGGTGCCAACAGCGCGACGGTTGATTTGGGAAACGATACAACCATCTGCGTCAATGAAATCTTGATTCTGGATGCCGGAGATGGTGGACTTTCCTATCAATGGAGCAATGGAGGAACGGGTAGACTAACAAGTGTCGATACAGCGGGTACATATTGGGTGGAGAAAATAGGGCCCGAAGGATGCCCCGCCTACGATGAAATAGTGGTTACTGAATATGGCGTGAACACCACCGTCAATAACCAATGGTACTTTGGTCAGATGGCTGGCATTGACTTCACTGAAGGAGCCTCGGCTATCACAGATGACAACATGATGTCCTCAGCAGAAGGGTGTGCCACCATTTCTGATACCAATGGCAATCTGCTCTTTTATACCAATGGAAGTACCGTCTGGAACAAAGACCATCAGGTCATGGTCAATGGAACCGATATTGGAGGTGATGAAACCGCAAACCAATCTGCCGTCATCATGCCTTTTCCGAATGAGACCACCATGTTCTACATTTTCACCACCGAAGAAGTGCCGGGGGATGGGAGCTATCAAGCCAAGGTGGCGATAGTGGATATGAAGCGCGACACTGCCAGAGGGCAAGTGCTCATCAAGGATATCGCGCTCAATAATTCCGGGACGGAAAAAATAAATGGATCATCTGTTACCGGCTCAGGTTGGATCATCACTCATGAATCCGGATCGAATGTTTTTAGAACCAATTTCGTTGGCCGGGATGGCATTCTCGAGAATGTGTTTTCACCCGTCGGTGAGGTACACGACGATACCGATCCGGTGCAAGCCACGGGAGCAATAAAATTCTCTAGTGGCGCTCAATTCGTGGCAGCAACTTTGCCGAGATCCACGGGAAGTTTCGTAGAACTTTTTGATTTTGATCAGACAACAGGAGCGGTCACCAACCCGCGATTGATTGACTTGCAAGAAACCGACCCGGTCTATGGCGTGGAGTTTTCTTCGGATTTGTCTAAACTGTATTTAACAACGCTCTCACCCACCAACTCCAAGCTCATCCAGTTGGATTTGGACAGCATAAATGCGCCCACGGCCGTGGCAGATATTCAAGGCTCCAAGTTCGATGGCTACACCACGGGAGCCAATTATGGCACTTTACAAACAGGGCCTGATGGAACTATGTACATGGCCATAGATGGTTCTAATTCTTTAGGTACACTCACAGCGCCAAATGTGAACGATGCAGGTGCCGGATTCGATGCTTCAGGATTTGATCTGCTGACACGCACCAGTGGGCTGGGGCTTCCGAATTTTGCGCAGGAGGTATCGTCATCGTCCCAAGAGCCAGCCATCACCGTCGAGTTGGGTTGCTTCGGTCAGCCCTCAAGATTTACGGGTACAGGGCGCGATAGCTCGATAGAAGAATTTGTCTGGATTTTTGGAGATGGCACCATCGTTCAGGGTCAGGATACGGTGCATACCTACGCCGCGCCGGGCACGTACAATGTGCAATTGTTCTTGACCAACCGGTGCGATCAGGACACCACACTGACCCAGCAAATCACTATCACAGCCTCCCCTGAAACTCCGCAAGTTCCCCTTGATACGGTCATTTGCGACCAACCAATCACGCTATCCGCTTGGCCAGTGGACAGGCCAGGATATACCTATCAATGGTCTACAGGCGAAACCACTCGCGAAATCCAAATTAACCAGCCCAATATCGTCACCGTTTTTATTGTGGATCCCAATGGCTGCCAATCTGAGGAGGTGT
>CAYORY010000269.1:0-2286 GCA_964406435.1 uncultured Roseivirgaceae bacterium
ACGAGTTGGAATTAAAATTCCGGTAGGTTTTCGTAGAATGGCTTAACAATGATAGTGAAAGGGAAGAAAACAATTATTAATTCCTTTCAGAATCGAATATTTAAACCTTTCAAAGAATTCTTGATAGCGTGCGCTTCGGTAAGTGGTAGCGAACGATTTTCTTTGCAAACTTAAATAGATCAAAGGAATGTTACAAGTATCAGCCATCGAGGAGCATTGGGAGCAGGTGTTAGCCGGATTACATAAGAGAGGCATCAAGGAAATTGAGTCTCAACTGAAGGCGATCATTGATAGCAATAACAGCAGAAAAACTACTCAGCAACTGTTGGATGAGGTTCTTCGCGAGTCCAACGCCTTGGCAAAAGAAGTTGGTCAGCTCTTCAAAGAGGGCAAACACAGTGAAGCGAATGATGCGAAGAAGCGTGCCGGAGACCTAAAAGAACAAAGTAAATCTCTCGGAGATCAGTTGACACAATTGGAGAATGATCTGCGAGAAATGCTTTATCAAATCCCGAACGTACCGAATGAGATCGTCCCTTCGGGAAAATCTGAGGACGACAATGAAATTGTAAAAACTACTGATAAACTTCCTGAATTGGCCGAGGATGCCAAACCTCACTGGGATCTGATTCAGGACTATGATCTCATTGATTTTGAACTTGGTAATAAAATAACCGGAGCAGGTTTTCCTGTGTATAAAGGAAAGGGAGCCCGCCTCACTCGAGGTTTGATCAATTATTTTCTGGATGAAGCCCACAAGGCAGGCTATACTGAAATACAACCACCAATTGTGATCAACGAGGAGTCCGGAATCGGGACAGGCCAGTTGCCCGACAAAGAAGGCCAGATGTATCACATCTCAGATTCCAATATGTATTTGATCCCTACGGCAGAGGTGCCACTCACAAATATTTACAGAGATACGATTCAGTCTGAACAAGAACTGCCAATCAAGATTTGTGGCTACACGCCCTGTTTCCGAAGAGAAGCTGGCTCCTGGGGAGCGCACGTGCGCGGCTTAAATAGGCTCCATCAGTTTGACAAAGTAGAAATAGTACAGGTGGTGAAGCCGGAGGATTCATACAAGGTGCTGGATGAGATGGTGGCGCATGTGGAAGGGCTCATCAAATCTCTTGAACTGCCCTATCGAATTCTGAGATTGTGTGCAGGTGACTTGGGATTCACATCTGCCCTAACGTACGATTTTGAGGTGTACTCTGCCGCTCAGAAAAAATGGCTGGAGGTAAGCTCTGTTTCTAATTTTGAAACCTTCCAGGCCAATAGATTGAAGCTTCGTTACAAAACCGGAGATGGGAAAAAAGAACTTGCTCACACGCTCAATGGGAGTGCCTTGGCTCTTCCACGGATCATGGCCGCCTTGTTGGAAAACAATCAATCAGCGGATGGCATCAAAATGCCAAAGGTGCTTGAGGAGTATTTGGGGTTTGGGGTGATTCGGTGAATTTCGTTTCGAGAAGGGGATTAAATTAGCAGACATGATCTCTCTTCCTTATCTTCTCTCCATTATCTTCCTGGCCATTGTGTTGATCATTCTGGCGAGTAATTACCTCAAGGTTCATCCCTTCTTTGCGCTTATTCTATGTTGCTTTTTCGTTGGATTTGCTACCGGCATGGATGGCCTGAAGATTATTAAAGAAACTACTTCAGGGTTCGGAAGCATTCTTACAGGTATTGGACTCATTGTAGTTCTAGGTACTATCATCGGAGTTTTTGTTGAGAAATCGGGTGCACTTGATGTGATAGCGGAAGTTATATTGAAACTGCTTGGTAGCAAGCGAACAACTATGGCCATGGGGGTCCTGGGTGCAGTGGTAAGTATTCCTGTTTTCTGCGATTCGGGGTTTATTATACTTTCAAAGTTGAGTCGGGCTTTAGCTGCAAAGAGAAACCTATCATCAGCATCCATGTCACTCGCACTAGCGGCAGGGCTTTACACTACACACACTCTAATTCCGCCAACTCCAGGTCCTATTGCGGTTGCGGGGACTATCGGGGCTGCAGATCATATTGGAATGATCATCCTGACCGGAGTTCTCATTTCGATTCCCGTTCTAGGTGTTTGCATTTTTCTAGCAAATAGATTGGGTTCCAAAATCGAAGTTGAGGAGTTAGAAAGGGTTGAAAATACGTCTTCACTTAATCTCAATTTTCTTTGGGCTACCGCTCCAATTCTCTTGCCCATTTTATTGATTACGCTTTCGTCAATTCTGAAGGTGGTGGGAACTGACTCGTCCATAGTTTCTTTCCTTGGACACCCTGTTATTG
>CAYORY010000270.1:0-2275 GCA_964406435.1 uncultured Roseivirgaceae bacterium
CAATAAAGTGTTTGATGACGTTGAGCACATGGATGTTGCGGTGCAAGAATTGGCTTCTAAACTGGCTAATTACAATCCGGAAGCAATGGCGGAGCTGAAGAAGACATTTTGGAGAGGGACTGAAACTTGGGATGTACTGCTTGCCGAGCGAGCCCAAATCAGCGGTCATTTGGTGACCTCAGATTTTACCAAGACCTTTATTCAGAAATTCAAGAAGCAATAAAAAAGGGCTCCACTAAGGAGCCCTCCTGCTTGGATATTTGTTTTTGGTTACTTCTCAATTAGTATTTCTGTTCTTCTATTATTCTGATGTTGCAGCTCATCACACTCTTCTTCTGCACAGCTTTCCCAAAGTTTCTCCTCACCAAATGATCGTTCCACAATTCTCTCCTCGGAAATACCAGCATTGGTCAAGTATTTCATGGCTTCTTTCACCCTTCTTTTTGCCAGACGCTCGTTGTATCGATTGGATCCGCGGGCATCAGTATGAGAGGAGAGGGAGATTTTCTGCTCAGGATATTGATTCAAGAAGGTGACCCATTGATCTAATTGATTCGCTGCGTCTTGACGAATGGCGGACTCATCAAAATCATATAACACGTTCGACAGAATGATGGTGGAGTCTATGCGGATGGCTTTTTTGGAGAACTCAGCTTCAAGTGCCTTGTGGTTGCCTGCAAATGCACTAAGGGTATCAGATAATTGATAAAACACCTGTTGCTCAGCGTCGTTTACGCGTACGATGTAGGTGGTCGCTCCTTTGGCTTTGTTCAGATACAGGTCGTAAACAAGCGGACGCATCTCACGGTCATCGCTTAGTGGCCGTATGGCAAGGCTGTCCGATACATAATCTGGAGCAGCGCCGTAAATCGAAAATGAGTCGCCTGAGAGGGCCGGAAACTGGATAGACGAAGTGCCGGCTTCATCTCTGATTATTTCGTCCATATTGGGATCGTGCGCTTTCATACTTCCTACAATCAACTCCCTGGTGAGTGCGTCTCTGAGGTTTACTGTGATCACGTGATCGTATATCCTTACTTCGTAGATATCGTCACTTCCCGTTCCTCCTTCGCGATTGGAGCTGAAATAGCCTTTGTTGCCTTGGTCCGTGTCAAGGTATATACCAAAGTCGTCCTTGGCAGAATTCAATGCATAGCCAAGATTGCGGGGCTTACTGTTCGGCCTTTCTAAATCCACACGGAAGACATCTAAGGCACCAAGTCCCTGGTGTCCATCGGAGGAGAAGTATAAGAAATTGTTCACACTGATGTAGGGAAACATTTCATCACGTTCTGTATTGATGCCATTTCCGAGATTTTCGGGTTGGCTCCAAGTACCATTCACGAGAGTGGATTTGTAGATGTCCACTCCTCCGTAACCTCCCGGCATATCACTGGCAAAGTATAGAGTTTGCTCATCTGCCGTGAGAGCGGGATGACCAATGGAGAAGTCGTTACTGTTATAAGGAAACTCGGTTGGCTTAGACCATCGGTCATTGTCAATGTCGGAGAAATATAGTTTTAGGTTCTGTACTCCATCTGCTCCAAGTTCTACACTGTGATTGAGGTAGTTATTTCTAGTAAAAACGAACTTTTTATCATCAGCATAAAATTGAGAAGGACCTTCGTGATATCGGGAGGTAATACCCCTTTGCAACTTTTTGACCTCACCACTGTCTAGTTCAAAAAGATTAAGAAACAGACTCTTGTCTGCCTGGTATTTGGACTTGAGAATGCCGCTGTGTGGTCTGCCCGAAACAAAAACTACGGTACCGTCCTTTTTGAGAGTGGGGGAGAAGTCGGATTCCTCGGTGTTGAAGTCAGCCTCCGCCACCTCAAATGCAATTTCGTTCAAGTAGAATTTCTGAATGTTCCGAAAACCATCGGCTCTTGTTTCCACCCATGATTCTGCGCTAGTGTAATTCCCCAATACCGCCTGAGCACTGTCGTACCGTTGGAGAATGGATAGAATCTGCCCATATCGGAGCATTTCTCTCTCTTCCATCGTGCCATGGGTCAAGGCTTTTTCATACCATACCTGGGCATTTTCTGGTTGATTAAGTTCCCAGTAGCAATTTGCAAGCTGGACTTTCGGACGTTGTTCATCTTTGACATCAAGTGCATTTTCGTAAAGTTTGATGGCTTTGATGTAAGAAAAATGAACATAAAAGGAATCTGCTCGAGCCATGATCCGATCAAACTTTCCATTGTTGGCGTGAAGTCCACTTGTGGCCAACAGGATCAATAGGGTGCTAAATATCTTGTTCATAACTTAC
>CAYORY010000271.1:0-2218 GCA_964406435.1 uncultured Roseivirgaceae bacterium
AATCTGACCCAAACCCAATCTGCTTAAAAAACAGGACTTGGGAGGAAGTGAAGACGGGTATCACAAAATGGGTCAGTCAATACCTGAGCTAAAAACCGCCAGCCATTTTTCTTTGTTCGCCTCTACAGAATACTGCTTCTCGACTGTCACTCTACCGGCTTTTCCCAATCTATTTCTCAAATCAGCATCTTCGATCAGCAGTGAAAGTTTCGCCACCCACTCATCAATGGTACTTGCCAAGAAGCCATTAACACCGTCTTGGATAATGTCTGAGTTGACACCTACAGGCGACATGATAGTTGGGATTTCTAGCGCCATGTATTGAAGGCCTTTGAGTCCGCACTTGCCTTTTGACCAATCATCGTCTGGCAAAGACATGATCCCAATATCGATTTCGCATAGGTCTTCAATCTCCGAATCCTTCCTCCAAGGATTTCCAATGATTCCCAACTCATCATTTCTGTAGTTGCCATCTCCGATTACTTTGAAGTAGACCCGATCCCCAAATTTTTCTTTCACTCTCTTGAGCGCATCTATTGAACTTTCGAAGTGCTTGATGGTAGAGAAACTACCGCTCCACCCGATACAAACTTTGCCCTCCTGTTTTTCTACCTGCACTTTTGAATATTCTTTCAAATCAATGGTCGTCGGGATGATCACCACATTGGTGTTGAATTTTGTGGCATACTCCTTTAGATATTGATTCCCAGCAATCACGATATCACAATAGGAAATGATAGTGCCCGTTTTCTCCGGTTTCTTCAGCTTTTGAAAAAAACTCTGGTTTGGGTTTTCATCTCTTAGCCAGATGGAGTCATCGTAATCAAAAACAAGCTTGGCCTTGGATCTTTTGAACATCCGCTCAAACCAGGTCCCAAAAAAGAATGCGTCTCTGTAGATGAAAATGTAATCGAACTGATTGGCCCTTCGTAGGTCCTTCAATCGCCTCATGGCAGATTGGAGTCCAACGATGACTTTCTTGAAGGCACCTCCGCTACCATAAAATATTTTATCGTCGGAGGCATTGAGCATATTCGAGTACGTGATCTCAAAACCATTTTCTTCCAGATGTGTAAGAAACTGCTCATGCCTGAAACGCTGACCGGGAGATCGGTCTTTTCGATGAAGAGTAAGAAATAGAATTTTAGGCATCAGTCCTCCAACCAGAGTGGTGGCAGTTTTTCTGTGATCTCAATGTTCTTGAACTTCTCACTCTTTTGAATGCCCGTTTCTTTCGCCCAAGCAGCCATTTTCTCCAATCCTTCGGAAAGAGACGTCTTGCTGTACTCCCCATAAATTGCCTTGATTTTGGAATGATCCGCATGTGCATGAAGAACTTCATTCCTAGCCTCAAGGTATCGAAGCTCATTTTTGATGTTCATGGCTTCCATTACTTCTTCGGCCAACTCCTTGACGGAATAATCTTCATCCGCCCCGATATTAAACACTTCACCTAGACATTCTTTCTTATTGACACAATCGGCAATGATCGGCGCTATGTCCCCGATATACGTGAATGCTCTCGTCTGTGAGCCATCACCAAATACGGTCAACTGCTTACCCTGCATGAGCTGGTTCATGAAGATACCCACCACATTTCGGTATTTGTCCCCAAGATTCTGAAACTCGCCATATACATTGTGTGGGCGGAAAATGACATAATCCAACCCGAACATTTCGTGAGAAACCTTCAGCTCAAGCTCCACCGCATACTTCGCCACCCCATAAGGATCTTCCGGCTCTGGAGTCATACTCTCTTTCATGGGTGGTGGCAAAGCGCCATAGGTAGCTATC
Source organism: uncultured Roseivirgaceae bacterium (assembly GCA_964406435.1). Taxonomy (GTDB): domain Bacteria; phylum Bacteroidota; class Bacteroidia; order Cytophagales; family Cyclobacteriaceae; genus JAAEPI01. The sequence continues at coordinate 1,795 of CAYORY010000271.1, forward strand.
GAAGAAGTGAAAACAAAACACTTCACCTTATGCTTAATGGATTCGTTGATCAGGTTGACACTACCGATTAAGTTATTGTTGTAATTGAAGCGCTTGATAAAATGACTCAATCCCTCAGCAGCATAGGCCGCCAAATGGTAGACATACTCAATATTATGCTCGTTGAAAAGCTTCTCGAGTAGCTCGTGATCCGTAATGGAACCTTTAATGAAAAGTGCTTCTGCGGGAATGTTCTCTTCAAAACCTCCACTCAGGTCATCAAGAACAAGTACATCTTTTCCTTCTTCCAATAAACTTCTTACAACATGGGCACCAATAAATCCGGCACCTCCTGTCACTAGCGAATAGGGCATTAGCTTTGTGTTTTTAAGCATGCAAACCAACACAATCGACGAATTAAAAGAAAGCGGTCAATCGATGGAGG
>CAYORY010000272.1:0-2216 GCA_964406435.1 uncultured Roseivirgaceae bacterium
CACGCTCGCGCCAAAGCATCGCATACAAATTCACATGAACAGGAACCCCCTTGTACTATGAAGACCGGACTGCTGCCGACCGTTGGAGGAATCGTCAACTCGAAAGAGGTGGATGAAATGGGAATAATTATTTCGTTACCATTTCCCGACAAAACACCCAAATAGGACACACTTTCATCGGCCGGGAAAATTGCCTGTTCTAACTCTATTTGGTACACGTTCGGTTCCAAAAATGTCGATCGGATAAAAGGAGGTGAAGTTTTTTTGGTATTCCATGACCCACCACAGGTGTCCAGATAGCTTACTTGGTAGAAATACTGTCGACCAAGAAAGCCGGTATTATCGGTATGCGGTCCTGAGGATGTAGCGTGATTCGAATACGAGACTTCATCGAAGGATCGGCCTATTCGGAACGAACCAACCTCGACAGGATCAAGGGAAATGATCACGGCATTGCCTTGGTAGGTGCTGTACAAGTTTCGAACTGGCTCTAATTGACCGTCGATTAAAGTGACTGTGGTCGCCGATCCTGTGATATAGCTGTCGTCACAAATGTTGTAGGCATTGATCCTTACATCAATTTGAGTTTCCGACTCATCGAAATCTGAAAGCTCAAAAACCGATTCCTCTTCAAGTGGGCCATCATGCACAACCTGATAGCCGCCACCCTGATCAATCTCAACTTGGTAAAGTGCTTTTTCTTCGGTGTTGGTGGATAGGCTTATCGAAAATTGACTTTCACATGTTTGAGAGATAGAGGCAGCCTGAATAGTAGGAGCAGTGAGGTTATCGATCACACTGCTCAGGACGATTGAAGAGGCCGCACAATTGTCCTTCGCTCCATAGTATATTCCTCGTATTTGAATGGATAATGGATCGCTCGGATCGTACGAATAAGTTGCACTCCCTTGGTCGCTAATTGTAGTACTACTACTGCCGGCAAAAGTCACTTCGTATTGGTCGTAGGTCGGATCCTCCACTTCTACAAGAACCTCGCGTCCATCGCATAGATAGTAACTGAAGTTGGGAGGAGTTGCTTCTAATACTACTATTCTGAGCGTATCTGTCTTGGGAGGAGATGCATCGTCATTGTGAATCTGAACAATAGAGAAGGAACCAGGAGAATTGTAGGTATACGTCAGATCGAGAAAGAATTCATTCGGTTTTTCATAGGAGTACTGACGAACCGTACCTACGGAAACCAGCTCGGTCAGATTGATGGTGAAGGGCGCACATCCTGCCACAAAATCCGCAGAGAATCGTCCTTCATCACTCACTTGACCGAGGAGTGGAATCGAAACAAGAAGTCCTATGATCCGAAGAATGCGCATCTAGTTGATAAACGACTCATCCGTCGAAAACATTTACTTTTCGTCAAAGCTTTTGATAATCTCATCTAGCGAAACGGTACTTTGGTCACCCGTAGACATGCTTTTGAAAGCGTATTTCTTTGACTTCACTTCGTCTGACCCAATGACCAACACGTGACTCGCATTCGTTTTGTCAGCGTAGTTCATTTGTTTTTTCATCTTAGCAATGTCCGGGTATATGCCCGCCGTGATACCAGCGCTGCGTAGTTGACCAATCAACTCGATACCATGCATGAAGGATAGTTCATCAAAATGAACAATCAACACATCGACACTTTCTGATAATTTTTCAGGGAACAATTGCGCCTCTTCCAGCACATCGTAGATTCGATCCAAACCAAAAGAAATCCCCACCCCAGAGATACCCTCTAAGCCGAATACTCCGGTAAGGTTATCATACCTACCACCACCAGTAATACTCCCCATTTCAATGGTCGTTGGTTTCACCTCGAAAATCATTCCGGTGTAGTAGGTCAGTCCTCTGGCCAAACTCAGGTCAAAATCTAAGTTAAGCCGCTTGCCAGTTGCCTTGATTAACTCAAAATACTTGTCGAGATCAGGCTCCACGATCCCAAAGTCTACACCTAATCTGGCCAGCTTCAATTCGGGAGATAGCTCCGCATGAATAAAATCCATGAAATCTTTCACCTTATCTGCCTGCGCTCCGATACCGACAATATTCTCCGTCACTTTTTCTCTTCCTATTTTGTCGAGCTTATCCAGCTCCACGCAAAAGGCCATCTCATTGCCAGAAACCCCGCAGTATGTAGCAAATGCATTCAATATCCCGCGGTGGTTCACTTTTATCGAAAACCCGTCGAAATTTAAATCAGTAAAAACATCCTG
>CAYORY010000273.1:0-2206 GCA_964406435.1 uncultured Roseivirgaceae bacterium
GTCACGGACCACATGTGGTTCGGGCGGTTGAAGTTTACAAAAACAGGTTCATCGCATACAGCCTAGGGAATTTCCTTACCTACAAAAGATTCAGCATGCGAGGGTATGCCGGAGAGTCACCAATCCTCGAGCTTGAACTATCACCAAATGGCGAATTTATTTCAGGACAAATTCATTCCTACAGACAAGAATACGATCATCTGGGGCCAAGGCTAGATCAAAACAATGGTGCTGCTAAGTCAATCAAAAATTTAACGGAGATTGACTTCCCAAATTCCAAGATTGTGATAGACGAATCTGGAAGAATTACTTATCTTCAAACTGCAAACTGAAAGAGGTGCCTTACAAGGAAAAAGAAATAGAAAAACGGTATTTTACCATTGGCGAAGTGGCCAGTGAGCTAGGAGTAGCCACCTCACTTATTCGATTTTGGGAGAGGGAATTCCCCATCATCAAGCCGAAGAAAAATCGCAAGGGCAATCGTCAATTTACTCAGCAAGACCTCAAGAGCGTAAAACTCATTTACCATTTGGTCAAAGAAAAAGGCTACACACTACAAGGCGCCAGGGATTTTCTTGATAACGGCGGCCCTGAGGCGGCTAATGACAAGATGGAGCTAATAGATTCGCTCAAACGGGTTAGGGCCTTCCTCACAGAACTGAGAAGTGAACTAGCCTGACATGTCGGATCAGGTGCTTGACCTACTGGCGCTAACGCTCGTTCCCGGTCTGGGCGATCGAAATGTCAAACAACTGATCAGCTACTGTGGTTCTCCTGCAGGCGTCTTTTCATCCAATAGAAACAAACTAGAGAGCATCCCTGGATTTGGAGCTAAGACTGCTTCAATTATTCTGAACCACAAGACCCACTCAGAAGCCGAGGCTATCCTCAGCGAAGCTCAGAAGAAGGAAATGGAGGTTCTCTCCTACCTCGATGCAGATTATCCCCAGCGATTGAAACTGGTGATTGATGCGCCACCGATTCTTTACAAAAAAGGAAATGGCGACCTAAATCCTCCCAGAACCATAGCGGTAGTTGGGACCAGAAGAGCTACCGATTATGGCAAATCAGCCACTCGGAAAATTGCCAACGACCTGAAAGCCCTTGGGTCACAAATCATCAGCGGCTTGGCGTATGGCATAGATATAGAAGCGCACCGAGCTGCCTTGAAAAACGGAAGTTCTACCGTAGCAGTGCTGGCCGGAGGACTTGACAGAATCTATCCTTCAGTTCACAAAAAGAACGCGGAAGAAATGCAGGAGTATGGAGCCATTATAACGGAGAGCCGGCCTGATACCAAGCCTGATCCTCATCTGTTTCCGGCTAGAAATCGAATCATAGCCGGGATGGCAGATGCCACTATCGTGGTGGAAGCAGCCGAACGAGGAGGTGCCCTCATCACAGCCAAAATCGCTGACTCGTATGGACGAACAGTTTTTGCCGTCCCAGGGGATATAATTCATACTTACTCAGCGGGAACAAACCATTTGATTTCTACACAAATGGCGTTGATTTATACGGGCATAAATGACTTGAAGTATCACCTGAACTGGGAAGAAACCAATGGAAAGCAACCTGCCAAAAAAGTGCTTCCCGATATGACCGAGCAAGAGCAGAAGATTTATGACCTGCTTGCTGCCAAAGCCGCACCTCTGGAAATAGATCAAATTGCGATCGTTGGCCAGGTTCCGATCAATCAACTGGCGTCTATTCTGCTGAGTTTAGAATTCAAAAATGTTGTGAAGAGTTTGCCGGGGAAAAAGTATGGGGTGATATGAAAAAATATATTGGAACTAAAGAAGTCAAAGAGAGTCAGGTTTTTCACCTTGGGTTTGTGGCATTCTTTGGAATAATATTTTCCACAGCTATTCTTCTGATGACCTCATTTATTGTTTTAGTCAAACTTGCTTTATTCTGTCTTGTATTCTACGCGCCTATAATGTTTCTACATTCTCTTTTATATGAGGTGTATGTTGAGAATGATAACATTGTTGTTCGAAACATATTTCGAACTAAGGTGTTTGAAAAACAATTTCTAGATGATGTCACTCCTACATGGATACCACTAATATTTCGGATTTATCTCAGAGGAGAGTCTCCCTATTCATTTCCGCTCCCTATGATCAATGTCTTTCTAGTTTGGTTTACTAATAAATATGACAAAGCGGAGGAAATGAAAGAAGAGATATTAAAATAATCACCTCCC
>CAYORY010000274.1:0-2194 GCA_964406435.1 uncultured Roseivirgaceae bacterium
CCGGCTGATTTTCGAAGCGAATATACGGCTCCACAACAAATGGAAAATTTGATTTCCGAAATCTGTCGGCAAGTTCCTCCCAGTCGTCCCAATCCAAAACGACCCCAAAATGAGGCACAGGAATCTTCTTGCCATCCACTTCATTGATGTGATTATCCACCTCCATCCCATCCTTGAGGTGAGCCACAAACTGATGTCCATAAAAATCAAAATCGATCCAATGATCGCTCGATCTCCCCTCCTCACAGCCCATGATGCCACCATAGAATTCTCTGGCTTTGTTCAGGTCATGAACGGGCACGGCAAGATGAAAAGGTCGAAGTTGCTTGGTCATGTGATTAGCTTTACCGCAATATTCGCAAAGGCAGATGTATCACACTTGGTTTTTCATAAAAAGGTTAGCAGAAGAGCTCAATACTCAATTGGTCGGCCTTCACTTTCTTGCTTGCTTTTCACAGCAAAAGGATGAACTGATTCTGTCTTTTGGAAATAAAGCAAAGGAGTTTCATATCAAAGCAGACCTAAGTAGTCAGGCTGGTATTCTCACCTTCCAAGATTCCTTTGCTCGAGCCAAAAGAAACTCTGCCGATCTGTTCTCTGAACTTCTAGACGCCAAGGTGGTCAAAGTGAATTCGTACCTCCATGAGCGTTCCTTCTTTGTTTCATTTGATAATGGCTATCAGCTAATTTTCAAAATGCATGGAAGACGTGCCAATATCTTACTCGCCAAGGACGATAAGGTGCTTAAAGTTTTTCGGAATAATCTGGAGCAGGATTTGGCGATCGTTCCCTCAGAATTGGCCAAAAACCTCCAGTTAGACATACCAAATATTATTTGGTTACTAGGTAGGGCAAATACATATCTTGTTAATAATCAATTAGATAACGTAAATCAGCTAAAAAATAAATTAGTCAATTCTGAGATACACTTAGGGCTGAGGGACGAAAAGCCCGTTTTGAGTCTTGTGCCCATAGACCGTCCTGTTTTGACCACCACAAGTGCCGTGGAAGCTTCGAATAAATTTGGGGAACTGCATTACCGGTACTTTCTTTTCGGTCAGGAAAAGAAAACCATGCTTGGCACCTTAACCAGGAAGATCAATCAAGGTGAATCGTATATTTCAAAAACGCAGACCAAACTGAGCAACCTCCAAGAACAAAGAAATCCGGAGGAAATTGCCAACCTTTTGATGGCCAACCTTCATCAAATTCCTTCTAACAAGAGCAAGGTGATTCTTGATGATTTCTACAAAAATGAGCCCATAGAAATAAAACTCAATCCAAACCTCACTCCTCAGAAAAACGCAGAGAACTACTATCGAAAAAATAAGAACAGAAAACTCGAATTTGATAATCTCCACGCGAACATTGAATCAAAGCGAGTGGCTCTTGATCACCTCAAAGAAGAGCTTATCCGATTGGAAGGAATTGGTAATCTGAAAGAATTGCGGGTATTCATGTCAGGCTTTCAAAAGGGGGCCGGAGAAAACAAGAAGGCACCCCTCGCCTACTACCGGTTCACGATAGATGGGTGGACCGTATTGGTCGGTAAAAATGCCAAATCGAACGACGAACTGACCATGAAAGTGGCTGGTAAGAATGACCTTTGGCTACACGCCCGTGATGTATCGGGATCGCACGTGGTTTTGCGTCAGCGACCGGGGACTAACTTTCCATCCGACATCATCGAAAGAGCAGCCGCACTCGCAGCTTGGTATTCTAAGAGGAAGACGGACAGCCTTTGTCCGGTGATTCACACGCCAAGGAAGTTTGTTCGTAAAGTGAAGGGAGCGCCTCCGGGGCAGGTAGTGGTGGACAAGGAGGCTGTTGTTTTGGTAGAGCCAAGTAGCCTTTCATGAAGTTCGTTTCTATCCTGATTTTCACTTCGTTGTTAATGGTTGTTTTCCTAAATTTAAATTGTCTACCAGCCATAGGTACTTACCTCCTTATTCATTTCTTCGTATCATGACCTTCAAAAACCTCTTCTACTCCCTTTCGATAGCTCTGATCATTTTCTCTTCACCGCTATTTGGCCAAAAGAAGGACGTTCAGCTTCCGGAAATCGGCAAGGAAATCAAGAAAATGCGGGATGAAGATCAGAAGAACCGAATCAAGTGGGCCAACATGGTGAAGAAGGGGAAAAATGATACGGATAAGTTCAAGGAATTCACCAAGGAGATTATTGCTGTTGATC
>CAYORY010000275.1:0-2190 GCA_964406435.1 uncultured Roseivirgaceae bacterium
CGAAGACTTTTTTATTTTTACCCAATGCATCTTCACTTTTTCGAACCTTCAGGCGTGTGGCTCAAAATGTTGCCGCTGACCTACACCCGTCCTGTTGCTGATCTAAGAGTCGGAATTTTGAAGATTCATGAGAAGTGGGAAAAACGGCTGGGAGCTAATGCCTCCACCCTCCAGAGTGAGCCTTACCTGAGCACCCGTTTCGCGAAAGAAAGCCCCCCAGAGTCCATTCACATTTCATCAGGCCTTCTGCCGGATCAGCCACTGGTAGCCGCTATCAAGAAATTATCCAAAGGGCAATCGCTCTTTCAAAATGGCGCCTTGATCGCATTCCATACCGATCAATCATTGAATGAAGTGGAATACGAAGGTGACATTTCAAAAGTGGAATATCCTTGGGATTTATTCAGACTAAACAGACAGGAAATAGAGCTGGATTTTGATTTGCTCACCATTGGGCGGGAGAGTGAGCCAATCCTTGATCCTCAGACAGTCACATACGGAGATCGCATTTTTCTCGAAAAAGGAGCCAAAACAAAGGCCGCTGTTCTGAATTCTGAGACTGGAGCAATCTACCTCGGCAAAAACAGTGAAGTGCAGGAAGGCTCCACAATTAGGGGAGCCTTTGCGCTGGGAGAAAATTCCATTGTGAACATGGGCGGGAAATTAAGAGGAGATACCACGGTGGGTCCAAATAGTAAAGTGGGAGGGGAAGTATCTAATTCCGTCATTTTTGGAAACTCCAACAAAGGCCATGACGGTTTCCTCGGAAATTCAGTCCTTGGTGAGTGGTGCAACCTCGGTGCTGATACTAATACGTCAAACCTGAAAAACAACTACACGAATGTCAAAATGTGGGATTTCGATTCCCAACGCTTCAAAGACACTGGTCTACAGTTTTGCGGCTTGATCATGGGTGACCATTCCAAATGCGGGATCAATACAATGTTCAACACCGGGACAACTGTTGGTGTGGCCGCTAATATTTTTGGGCCAGGCTTTCCACGAACCATCATTCCTTCCTTCGCCTGGGGTGGCGCTTCAGGTTTCTCCACTCACAAAACAAAGCAAGCACTCGAAACAGCGGAAATTGTGATGAAAAGAAGAAACCAAGCATTGAGTGAAGACGAGCAGATCATTCTCCAACATATCTTTGAGCTCACATCTGAGCAACGCATTTGGGAAAAATGACATTCGCAGAAATCCCCGGACTTGAGGAACTGAAAACTGGACTTACGCAAGCCGTCCTGAAAAATAAGATGGCCCACGCGCAGCTATTTTCGGGTATAGATGGGGGGGCCGCCTTGCCGATTTCTTTGGCTTATGCCCAATTCATTTTGTGCACCAATCGAACAGAAGACGATTCTTGCGGCACCTGCCACAATTGTGTCCGAGCACAGAAAGGCATTCACCCTGATCTTCATTATTTCTTTCCAAAACCCTCCGTTTCCAAAGAATCGGATTTTGAGAAACAGTTGCCGGAGTTCATGAAATCGTTTCGGTCATTTATCCAGGAAAATCCTTACGGATTGTTTGGGGAATTCACGATGCAGGCAGGCTTTGAAAATAAGAATGTTTTGATCACGAAGGAGGAGAGCAGACGTCTGATCAAAACTGTGAGCATGAAATCAGTGGAAGGCGGAACCAAAGTGATCTTGATTTGGCTGCCCGAATATTTTCATCCGGCGGCCGCAAACGCCATCTTGAAGGTGCTCGAAGAGCCACCCGCCAATACCGTTTACCTCTTGGTCACTAATGCCTACGAATCACTACTCGCGACCATCACTTCCAGGGTCTTATTGTACAGTATACCGCCTTTTTCTGATGAGTCAGTGGAGAAAATTTTGGTGGAAAATGGAACTGAGCCGTCTAAGGCGCGCCAACTGGCCAAGCTCTCCTACGGCAGCATAGGAGAGGCCATGCAGCTCAATGCCGACGATGACCACTTGGCCTATGAGGAATTTAGGCAGTGGATGCTCGAATGTCTAGGCAATAAATTCGGCAGTCTCGTAGAAAGGTCTGAGGTTTTTGGTAAAAGTGGTCGCTTGGCTCAGCGGACTTCTATGCAGTTTGCCCTCAATGTGCTCAGAGAAGCATTGGTTTCGGGGGAAAGTGAATTGCTAAAACGCTCAGGCGCGGAGGCAGAGTTCATCGGTAAGTTTGAAAAATTCCTCTCCCCGGAAGCGAAAATGA
>CAYORY010000276.1:0-2187 GCA_964406435.1 uncultured Roseivirgaceae bacterium
TCGCCTTAGTAGTTTTTGTTTGTTCAGCTCAGATTCCCAATGGATATTATAATTCTGCTACGGGAACTGGATATACCTTGAAGTCCCAATTGCATGATATTATTGACGGTCATAATCAGCAGAGTTATGAATGGTCATTTTTTGAAACTAATGATGTAGATATCTATTATGAAAATGACGGGACCCTTTTAGACATTTATTCTGAAAATCCAACAGGACCCGATCCTTATAATTTCACCCAGTTTAATACTAGATGTGGAAATCAAAGTGCTGAAGGGGATTGCTACAACCGAGAGCATTCGTTTCCAGCTAGTTGGTTTAATGATGCCTACCCGACATATTCAGATGTACATCATCTGTTTTTGTCTGACGGTAGGGTCAATAATTTTAGAGGAAGTCTTCCTTTTGGTGAAGTAGGTAGTCCAAACTTCACATCCCAAAATGGGAGTTTGAGAGGTTCTTCTAGGAGTGGACTTGGATATTCGGGAACTGTTTTTGAACCTATTGACGAATTTAAAGGAGACTTGGCAAGAGCCTACTTTTACTTAGCTACGAGGTATGAGGATGTTTTGACAGGATGGAATAGTGTAATGCTTGATGGAAGTAGTGATCAGGTGTTTACCGAATGGGCTCTTGAGATGCTGATCAGTTGGCATAACCTTGATCAAGTAAGTCAGAAAGAAATAGATAGAAACAACGCGGCTTACGAATGGCAAGGCAACCGAAACCCGTTCGTTGATCACCCGGAGTGGGTGAATGCTATCTGGGGAGATGGGAGTATAGATCCAACGCCTACCATTTCGCTTTCAAAAGCGAGCATCAATCTGGGAGAAGTCATTGCGGGCACTTCAAGTGCTTCAGAATCCTACACAGTGTCAGGAACTGACCTTGAGGGAAACATTACGGTTTCAGTGTCATCACCTTTCGAGCTTTCGCTTACTAATTCTACCTGGTCGCAGCAAGTCACGGTGACTCAGTCGAGTGGCTCGGCAAGTGATGTGGTATATGTTCGGTTCTCTCCAACCGAGCCCAATGGAGCCTTAGCCTCGGAAACCATCTCGCATAGTTCAGCAGATGCCACAACAAAAAGTTTGACGGTTTCGGGGACGGAGGGCACGATTGCTTTGGATGCTATTGCGGAGGTGAGAGAGGGGACGGACGGTCAAGTATTCACCATCGAAGGGGTGGTTACTTCACCTGAACTAAGCAGTACCCACGGTCAATTTTTCGTTCAGGACGAGTCAGCCGGAATCTTTGTTTTTTACTCCGGAAATGCCAATGTTGTGAATAGGGGTGATCGGGTAAGAATTACAGGAGAGCGGGATACCTTCAATGGGCAACTGGAAATCTTGCCTAGCTCACTGGATGTGTTGTCATCCAATGAGAATCTTCCTGAAATCGCTGACATCACCAGCCTTGACTTGACTTCTTCAAGTGACTACCTGGGTTTATTGGTGAGAATCACCGGAGTTACTCTGCCGTCACCTGCACAGTGGCCCACTTCCTCCACGGCTTCCGGTACGAGCGTGAGTGCCGATGCAAATGGAACTTCGTTTGTTATTCGAATTGATGAAAATTCCTTTTACGATGGCACCTCGGCTCCCACAGGTGATTTTGTATTGCAAGGTGTTTTGGATTTTTACGATGGAGCGATTCAAATTTATCCGTTCGTAGATGGAGACATTCAAGAGGAGTCCGTACTTGATCCAACGCTCAGCGTCAACCCAACCTCGCTTGATTTTGAAGAGGTGATTGTGGGGAGTTCATCAATTTTGAGTTTTGCTGTCACGGGTACTGATCTCACAGAAAATGTTACCATTACTTCCTTCGACGACTTTGAGTTGAGCGATGCAATGGACGGGACATATTCGAATTCTTTAGTGGCAGGTGTCGATGGCGGGGATATCGATCAGGTTATTTATATCCGATATACGCCATCTTCCACAGGGCAAGTTGGGTCGACCATTTCACTTGCCTCTTCTGGTGAAGACGCCTCGGTTTCGGTTAGTGGCGAGGGAGTGGAGGATACATCCCCATCCATCATTTTCAACACTTCAGGCTTCAATGCCGATTTTGGAACGCTTTCTCCCGGGGCAGTTTCGGACATCCGGTCTTATCAGGTATCAGGTGAAAATCTTGACGGAAATGTTACGGTTCAGGCACCTGATGGGTTTGAGGTCTCGGTAT
>CAYORY010000277.1:0-2183 GCA_964406435.1 uncultured Roseivirgaceae bacterium
CTTCTTTGAAGGGGGCTTTTTTATGCTAGAAGACAGAGTCCATAAATTGATTAATGAGAGCAACCTGGTGAGCAGGGATTTGAGCTGGCTTCAGTTCAATCATCGGGTGCTGGATCAGGCGCAGAAACCAAGTCGTGGGTTGTTTGATAAGATGAAATTCTTATCTATTACCTCCTCTAATCTGGATGAATTTTTCATGATCAGAGCCGGTAGTTTGTACAATTACCTCGATTATGGCAAGGACCGTATCGACTACTCAGGTTTGCGGGCTATTCCTTTCAAAAAGAAACTCTACAGCGATCTGGCGGCCTTTCAGGCAGAGCAGCATAGGGTATTTCTGGAATGTTTGAAGCCGGAATTCAATGATTTAGATTTTTCGATTTGCTCGCTCGACGAACTCTCCGAAAAAGAACTTGCCGGAATCAGCAAGTATTACGAAAAGACCGTGTTCCCAATGCTCACGCCCATGGTCTATGATTCCACCCACACATTCCCTATCCTTAACAATGCCGTGCTCGTATTTGGTGTGGTGACCAAGGCGCCCGGTCCGAAGGAAAAGAAGAAAATCTCCTTCATTCAGATTCCTAAAAATATTCCCCGGTTTTACGAGATTGCAAGAAGGGGATATCTTGGTTTTGTCCCCATCGAAGAAATCGTCCGGGAGCATTTGCCTACACTTTTCAAGAACGTAGAGATAGTGTCCAAATCTCTCTTCAGGGTCACCAGAAACGGTGATTTTACCTTGGAAGAATCGGATGATATAGAAGATAATTTCCTGGAGGAAGTAAGAAAGAAACTGAATACGCGCAAAACCGGGCGAGTAGTGCGAATCGAGGTGGAGGAGGGGATAAACAAATGGCTACTCAAGCAGCTTTTGATCAGGTACGAACTGGACGAAAGCAACGTAATGAATACACCAAAGGGCTCTTTGATTGATTTTACATGCCTCAGAGACATCATTGGTCACGAAGAATTTGTGAGTGATCAGAAGGTGCCCAGGCCTCCTGTGAGGCCGATAAGCTTGCGCGACGAAGAAGAAAAGGATATTTTCAAAGTATTGAAATCCAGGGACGTGCTGCTTCATCACCCCTATAATAGCATGGCTCCCATGCTCGAAATGATTGAAAAGGCAGCCGAAGATCCCCATGTACTTTCCATTAAGCTCACAATCTATCGATTGGCCAAAAATTCGAGGATTACCGACGCGCTACTTACGGCCATAGAAAATGGTAAGCATGTCTCTGTGCTCTTCGAAGTGAAGGCTCGCTTCGATGAAGAGAACAACATGAAAGAAGCCAAGCGACTACAGAAGGCTGGCTGCTTTGTGGTGTACGGCGTGGGAAGTTTAAAGACTCACACCAAGCTGCTCTTGATCGTCCGAAAGGAGAAGGAGAAAGTGACCCGATTTGTGCACATGTCTAGTGGCAACTACAACGAGACCACCTCGAAGTTTTACACCGACCTGGGCTATATGAGCAGCAATGAAGAATACGCGAATGACGTGCAGGAATTCTTCAATGTGATCACGGGGCATTCCTTGCAAGAAGACTATGACACCCTGATAACCGCGCCCGTGTCCATGAGAAAAAAATTGATCGAAATGATCAATAGAGAGCGGATCAATCAGATAGACGGAAAACCCGCCGGCATAGTGATCAAAATTAATTCGCTTCAGGACAAGGACACCATCATGGCGCTGTATGAAGCCTCAAAGGCCGGGGTAGCCATAAAGCTCATCGTTCGCGGTATGTGCTGCCTGCGACCTGGCCGAAAAGGCCTTAGCGAGAACATAGAGGTTCGATCTTTGGTGGGTGAGTACCTGGAGCATTCACGCATTTACTATTTCCATAATGGCGGAGACCCCAAAGTGTATTCGGGTAGTGCTGATATCATGGTGCGGTCATTCGACAGACGCATAGAGTCCTTGTTTGAGATGAAAGACCCCTTCCTGAAAAAGCAAGCCATCTGCATTCTCACCTACAATCTAAAGGACAATATGAACACTTACCTGATGAAGGAAGATGCTTCCTACGAACCTATTCTACCAAATGGAGCCAAGCCATTCGATGTACAGACCAAGTTTTTTGAGCTAAAGAGAGATGATGTGCTTAAAGCCGAACTTTTTCCTCAGGTCACAACTGCTCCAAATGGACAGTTGTCTCAAGCTTAGAGTTGGCGTTTCC
>CAYORY010000278.1:0-2162 GCA_964406435.1 uncultured Roseivirgaceae bacterium
GCATCGAGGAGGCTGTGGGGCAGAGCCTGAGACTGGCGATGGTGCCGGTATTCTGGTCGAGCTCCCTCATGATTTGTTTGCGAATGAATTTAATTCAGTGGGCAAGAAATTGCCAGGTAGAGGAGAATATGGAGTAGCGATGATGTTTCTCCCCAAGCCATTTTGGGAAGACTGTGTGGGAGAATTCAACGCACTTGCCACAGAAATGGGCTTCACTATCCTTCATGAGCGAGATGTGCCTGTGGACAATCGGCATACCGGCCCCACAGCTCGGGAGAACGAACCCAAGATCATTCAGACTTTCCTTTCTCAAGGCAAACTCAAGGGCAAAGAGCTGGAGAGAAAGCTGTACATACTCAAAAAATACGCATCGAAGGTGCTCAAGGCGAGATTCGATTTTTATGTAGCTTCTCTTTCCACCACTCAGATCGTGTACAAAGGTCAGCTAAGAACTGATCAGTTGAAGGCCTATTATCTCGATCTACAGAATGAAGAATTGACCTCTGCTTTTGCCATCATTCATTCAAGATTTTCGACGAACACATTCCCAAAGTGGAGCCTCGCTCAGCCTTTTCGCTACATCGCCCACAATGGAGAAATCAACACCATTCGCGGAAACATCAATAAGATGAAAAGCAAGGAGGCTCTTATGGAGTCGACCCTGTTCACCAAAGATGAGCTCGAAAAGCTTCTGCCCATTTGCGATATGTCAGTGTCTGATTCGGCCAATTTGGACGAACTTATAGAACTTCTCGTGATGGGTGGCCGCCCGCTCACCCATGCCATGATGATGCTCGTGCCTGAAGCCTGGCAATACAACCAGCAGATGGATGATAACATCAAGTCGTTCTATAAATACGCTGCTTCCATCATGGAGCCTTGGGACGGTCCGGCTGCTCTCTGCTTTACCGATGGCAACCTCATTGGAGCCACACTGGATAGAAACGGACTGAGACCCTGCCGCTATACGATCACCTCGGATGATCGACTTATTATAGCCAGTGAAACAGGCGCACTACCAATTGATCAAAAATTAGTCAAAGAAAAAGGAAGGCTCCAGCCGGGGAAGATGCTGGTCGTAGACTTGGAAAAAGGTGAGATCAAGTACGATCATCAGGTGAAAGAAGAAATCGCCAAGGCTAAACCTTATGGAACTTGGCTCGATAGAAACAGGATAAAGCTGAGAACTCTGCCCGGTCCTTTTCAGGATCCGAAGTTCGTTCCTGCTGATCAATTGGAACGGCTGAAAATAGCCAACGGCTACACGACAGAGGATGTCGAAAAAATCATATTGCCAATGGCTCTGGAAGGAAAGGAGCCGGTAGGTAGTATGGGGCTGGAAGTGCCTCTCGCCGGGCTCTCAAAATTTCCTCAGCATCCTGCTAACTACCTCAAGCAAATTTTTGCGCAGGTGAGCAATCCACCCATTGACCCAATCCGGGAGAGACTGGTGATGTCACTTTTTACCCGACTGGGTGAAGGCCGAAACATCCTGGCAGAAGAGCCAAGACATTCGCATCAGGTGCACATCACCCGCCCGGTTTTGCGACCAGCTACTTTCCAGAAAGTGCTGGAGCTGGATCGTCAGGGATTTAATCACAAGGTGGTGCACACGACTTTCGGACAGGAAGAAAAGCTCGTAGACGCCCTGACTCGCGTCAGTCTGGAAGCTGAACAACTCGTGAGAGAAGGTGCTTCCATTCTGGTGCTAAGTGATCGGGTCACTACCTCAGATAAGCTGCCCATTCCGTCATTGCTAGCCCTTGGAGCCATTCAGCATCACTTGATCGACAAGAAATTGAGAGCAAGTACAAGTCTCGTGGTACATGCTGCAGATGTCATCGAGGTGCATCACTTTGCGACACTCATTGGCTATGGAGCAAGTGCGGTCATGCCGTATCTGGTCTTTAGCGAGCTGAAAAAGTACGCTGACGAGAAAGGGCTAGAGTACGATGAAATCTCCAATAACTACGTGGAGGCTGTGGGCAAAGGCCTTTTGAAGATCATGTCCAAAATGGGCATTAGTACCTTGCAGTCATATCAGGCAGCTCAAATTTTTGAAGCTATTGGACTTTCGTCTGAAGTAATTGACAAGTGCTTCAAAGGTACCACTTCGCGAATTCAGGGGAATACTTTTGCTCATTTCGAAGAAGACATTCGAG
>CAYORY010000279.1:0-2161 GCA_964406435.1 uncultured Roseivirgaceae bacterium
GAATGAAAATTCCCCAGTTCGTTTTCTTGACGATCAAAGGTTCTCCGCATTCGGCAAGCGGCTCGTCGGTTATTTTAAATTCGGAGGTTGGCGCAGGCTTCACTTCTCCATCCGAAACATGGGTAGAATCCGTGGCTATTTCTGTGTTGGCTTCTTTCGGTTCCTCAGACTTTTCGGGCTGCTTTTCACTTTTCTCCACCTTACCAAATCGTCCCGAATCCTTCAATTCAAAAGAAAAATCTTCCTCGGTGGGAGCTAGACATTTGCTGTCGTCACATGTCATGTACTCCAGATAGCCCACAACTGGCTTGCTGAGATCAGTGATTTTCACTCTTTGCGTGAAAGTGACCTGCTTGGCATATTTGATGACTTGCATCTCAAAAACTGGATCCATTCCTTCCTTCTTATGAGCACTCTCCTCTTCGGCCACTCCAAGAGTTTCAAAATGATCTCCTTCAAAATTGAAGGACGTTGGAATTGGACCACCCTCATCAATGAATTGGGAATAGACATACCAGCCATCCTCCACAGTGGCAGTAAAAATCAGTTCAAACTCATCCTGCGAAACCTGACGAGAATTATACTCCCATGAGACTGGATTGAAGATTTGAGAAAAACCTGAGAAGGATTGCAGCGAAAGGCCTGCTAATATTATCCACTTGATCATTATGATTTTGGAAGTTCGCGGTTCGAATGTACAACGGCTACAGGAAACTGGTGGTTCTACTTTTCCCTTTTTCTTTAAGAAGGAATAATCAATCTGAAGGTACTCCCTTTATCGACTTGGCTAGTTATCTCCACCTCGCATTTATTGGCCTTCAATAACTCCATGCACACATTCAGCCCAAGCCCGGTACCTTTTTCGCCCCTGGTCCCGACCGTGGATAACACCACGCGCTTCTTTAAAATATTCTCGACCATTTCGGCGGACATTCCCACTCCTGTGTCATCAATGACCAACTCAACTCCGCGTGCACCTTTCTGAATGGTAAGGTTCACTACTCCCTCATGTGGAGTGAATTTCAGTGCATTGTGCAGTATATTCCTTACAATAAGCTTAAAATGATCCTCATCCATAAGTACCATTTCAGCCTCGCCCACCACATTTATTTTGATGTTTTTGCCATCTGCAAACCCCTGATACGCCATTACAATTTTTCTGACACAATCCAACAAATCAAATTTCGAGAGAGATGGGCGGATATCATCCGTCTGCACAGCCGACCATCCTAGCACACTATTAATGGTATCATTGAGTGGCTCGAATTTCGCCCTGAGTTCCTCCTGATGCTTAATAAAATCCTGCTGATTTATCAATCCAATTTTGCCAACGGATAGCAGCGCTTCAAAGGTTGTAAGAGGACTCTTGATGTCGTGAGCAATGATGGAAAGCAGTTTCTTCTTGGTTTCATTGGACTTGCGCAGATTCTCCAGAGATCTTGTAAGTGCCCGCTTCACGATAACAAGGCTAAGATACATGCCAGCGCACATCACCACGGTATTGGTAAAAAGAATGGCAAAATCCCGATCAATTGGCAAATCGAGCAAGTAGAATTTCAAATATTTCGCCGCTATAATTTCTAGGAAAATAATTGAAAACTGGTAGGCTAATAAGCGCCTATCGAAAAGGAATACCGAAACGGCAATGAAGCCAATAAGCCAATTTTCAGTATCCGCATAAATTCCTTCGGCATACGCTATGTAAGATGCGATGAGGATGGAACCACTGGTAAGATTGACCAATAAAATACTTGCCAGAGTAAAATGCCCCGCTCTGTTCATCACGAAAACAGAAGACAAAGCAAGCATTAGCGCAATTCCAACCCAAAGCTGATTGAAAAGCCCAAAAAAAATCACCATTGTAATCAGTACCAAGATGAAAACAATAGTTGAGATCGTCAGCGAATTAGTAAGAATGGCACGCTGTTGCTTCAGGCGATCTTGGGTCTTATCTACTCCACTATTGACTAATTTTCTTAAGAAAGTAACTGACACGTGTGACGATTAAGTGGAGCCTAATATACCGAATCCGGAGTATTATAATAAGAAGACTGTATTCTCACATCGGAAAAACAAAAAAGCCCCTTCATATCTGAAGAGGCTCTTGTACCTGAGGCCGGAATCGAACCGGCACTCCTTGCGGAACACGAGTTTGAGTCGT
>CAYORY010000280.1:0-2149 GCA_964406435.1 uncultured Roseivirgaceae bacterium
ATTCCACAAAAATTATCCGGTGAAGATTTTGGAGTGGATCCTACGGGTTTTTTTAGCTTTTCGGTCAGTCGAAGAATAACCTGGTAATTCCTCTACCTTATTACCGAATTTATTCCGGGAACCCATAATGCCAACTCAGGCTTTATGAGTTCCCGGCTCCTTTACCAAACAGGCATGCGCAAGGATGGGAAAAATTGCACATATATTTTCAATACCTCGCATAAAAGCTTCTAAAATGGCCAATTGCTTGATCGCAAATTGGGGCTGAAAACTGCTCAAACAACCACTGCGGATTCGGTGGTGGCGGTTCGTCCAAGCGAGTCAGCTCGTATTCTTCATCAGTCAAGGCTCGCTTGTCTCCCTTGTAAGTCGCCCACTCGGCCACCCATTCAAAACTCCCCGGCATTTTTCTTTGAAACAAAATACGGTCAGTTCGCGCATCGAAAATTTGCAGGTCCATTAAACCTCGCGAATCAACTACTTTGCTGAAGGTGATAAACTCTGCCTCGACTTTCCCAAACACATCCTTTGACTCACCATCAATCTCCACCTGTCCCACCACGACACTATCTCTCTCCACCAATCGCGTATCTTTTGTAACTAGCGTCTGTCCAACCACGAAATCATCAAACTGTAGAATCACATAATGATCCGGTTGCTCTAGCTGCTCACGATCAGCCTCTGCGGGCGTGTAGAACCGAACAAACTCATTTAATCGATCGCCAAGGAGAAACTCATAGATGCGATTTTGAAAATACTCGTTGGACAATCCGAAGTTTCGTGAATGAACAGGCACCTGATTTACCACCACCTTCAAAGTGGCCATGTACAAAGACTCTTCTAAGCGATCACGAGTATCCAGATAATCCGGTCGCAAATACTGCACACGCTGAAAATGTCTATACGCCTGAATCGCCGCATCTCTTGTGCCTACCTTCAACTCCTCTAAGCCCGCCTGGTAGCGCTCACTTGCTGCAAGCTTCGAGGCATCTTCATATTCTCGGGCGTAGTTCATTATTGGCGGCAATACTTCCAAACATGCGGGACATCTCTGGATCATCTCATAGTAGCTATTCATCAAGTCATACGACTCAGCTATCTGGTCCCACTTAAACCGATCCGTTAATGCCTTTGCTTGCGCTATTCGATTCAAATACAAATCCCTGGCTAGTGGATAGGCCTGTTTCAGAGCATCTTTTGCGCGATTATTATTTGGACTGTCTCTCAGTCTGTTCACAGCCTGGGTAATTGACTGCTCGTAATTGCCCTTGCTTAGTTGCTTCCTTCCACTAGCACATCCAGCCACAAGAAATGCGAGAATCAATAGGGTATAAATTCTGTCCATAGTCTATGCGTTTCGGTTGGAGTTCCAAAGATTAGGCCATTTGAGGTAACCCAAGTATTTATCATAAACATGCTGTCTCATGGCCAAAATGAGTTCCTAGAATCACTTCATATATGAATGGCAGAAATGGCGGCTCAAACTTAAAAATTCAGGATATCCTGAAACGTGTTGCCTTCCATCTCACAGCCTCTCGCTTCTAAATTTTGTGAAATAAGTCTGCCATTGTCCGAATACCTCTCATGAATCCAGTAGGAATCATACACTGATTTATAGCAGATTTTGAAAGTGGAAGCATTAAACCAATTATAAAATTGAGTGGCCATTTCAGGATGCCAAACGGCAAAAAGCGTTCGACTCTCTCCTGCCGACAAAACCGCCTTCACAATGTTGCTATTTGAAACACTGAAATTCGTTATCGAGTCTATGGCCGTAATCTCCCTAACCTCCTCCCAATCCTTCAAAAAACCATCACCATGCTGAATAGTGAAATTCTCGACAATGGCCGGTCCAACGCCTTTGTTAGTCACAATGATCTCAAAAGATGAACCAACAGAATAGTTAAACGACATCTCAACGTGTGGCCATAAAGATGCTTCGAAATCTTGATGCATAATTCGCTGCTGATCCTTCATAATTCTTGCCTGAACAGAGGAAACCACTACAGAGGTGATACTCACCAATAGCACAGAGATAGCAAGAAGGTTTTGGGCGTGTATTTTCATCAAGCAAAAATCGAAATTATTTCACAATATCCCCGTGCTGGCACGAACATGCCACTCGTGTCTCTGCCGTCAGACAGGCACA
>CAYORY010000281.1:0-2120 GCA_964406435.1 uncultured Roseivirgaceae bacterium
TTGAAGCCAAAGATGATTTTCTCGATAGCAGGACACCCCTTCTTGTAAACTCGGATATTGAAATTGGCTTGGCCGCCCCTCGGAAATCGCTCACCGAGTATTTCTATAAGAATGCAGATGCCGACGAGCTTTTATTCATTCATAAGGGCACAGGTACTCTCCGCACTTTCTTAGGAAATATCCCATTTGAATACGGTGATTACCTAGTGATTCCCCGAGGAATGATCTATCAAATTGATTTTAACACAGAGGACAATCGCATCCTTTTCGCTGAATCGCATCACCCCATCTACACGCCGAAGCGCTACCGAAATTGGTTCGGGCAGTTGCTTGAGCATTCTCCTTTTTGTGAGAGAGATTACAAACTTCCACAGGACTTGGAGACTCATGACGAGAAGGGCGAGTTCATCATGAAAATCAAGAAGCAAGGTATGCTTCACGAATTGGTCTACCCGACTCACCCATTTGATGTGGTTGGTTGGGACGGTTATAATTTTCCATATGGCTTCTCAATTCACAATTTCGAACCGATAACCGGAAGGGTTCACCAGCCACCTCCCGTTCATCAGACGTTTGAGACCAATGCATTTGTGGTTTGCTCCTTCTGTCCGAGGCTGTACGATTATCATCCCAAATCAATTCCAGCACCCTACAATCACTCAAATATCGACTCGGATGAAATGCTCTACTACGTGGACGGTGACTTTATGAGCAGAAATAATATTGAGCAGGGACACATCACCTTGCACCCTTCAGGCATTCCGCATGGTCCAGCGCCCGGAGCTTACGAGCGAAGTATTGGCCAAAAAGAAACGGAAGAACTGGCAGTGATGATCGATACCTTCAAACCACTGATGATTACGGAGGAGGCCATGAAAATTGATGATGGAAAGTATTATAAAAGTTGGATCGAATAGTAAGTCAGAATACAGAGTCAGAATTAAGAATACTGAAATTGAGCTCTAGATGCAGAGCACTTGTGGCTTGCAATTCGCAGCTCGAAACTTTAATAAAATGGAAACAACAGCAATACCCAAGATTTTTAAGGATGCTCAAGACTTCATGCCAATCAATGGCACAGATTATCTGG
Source organism: uncultured Roseivirgaceae bacterium (assembly GCA_964406435.1). Taxonomy (GTDB): domain Bacteria; phylum Bacteroidota; class Bacteroidia; order Cytophagales; family Cyclobacteriaceae; genus JAAEPI01. The sequence continues at coordinate 1,091 of CAYORY010000281.1, forward strand.
AGCTTTATGTGAGCAACTGCCGTCAGGCAGCCCACTACTACCAGACGGCCTTTGGCTTTCAGCCTTTGGCCTTCTCAGGTCTTCAGACTGGAAATAAAGAAACACAGGGTTACGTCTTAATTCAGGACAAAATCCGTTTGGTTCTCACCTCGCCGCTTAAAGGCGGAACTGAAATCGGCAAGCACATTGATGCGCACGGTGACGGTGTGAAGGTTGTAGCGCTTTGGGTAGATGACGCCACCTACGCGTACGATGCAGCCATGGAGCGTGGGGCAAAATCGTTCATGGTTCCTCAAACCGAAGAGGATGAAAACGGAAAAGTCGTTCGATCTGGGATTCACACCTACGGAGAAACAGTTCACATTTTCGTAGAGCGAAAGGATTACAAAGGCATCTTCCTTCCGGGATTCCAGAAATGGGAAACCAGCTACCAACCAACTGAAGTCGGATTAAAGTATGTGGATCACATGGTTGGGAATGTGGAGCTTGGAAGAATGAACGAGTGGGTGGATTTCTACAAAAATGTAATGGGCTTTACCCAAATAGTTTCGTTCGATGACAAAGACATTTCCACAGAATACACCGCGCTCATGAGCAAGGTAATGAGCAATGGCAATGGACGAATCAAATTCCCGATCAATGAGCCGGCAGCCGGAAAGAAAAAATCTCAAGTGGAAGAATACCTTGATTTTTATGGAACAGCAGGCGTTCAGCACATTGCGGTAGCCACCGACAACATTATTGAAACGGTAACAGCCCTTAGAAACCGAGGCGTTGAATTTCTTTACGTTCCAGACAACTACTACGACACAGTGCTGGATCGTGTAGGTGAAATTGACGAAGACCTCCAACCACTTAAGGATTTGAACATACTGATCGACCGAGACGATGAAGGCTATCTACTTCAGATTTTCACCAAACCAATCGAGCCTCGTCCAACCATGTTCTTTGAGATCATCCAGCGAAAAGGGGCTCAATCTTTTGGAAAAGGAAACTTCCAGGCACTTTTTGAAGCCATTGAGAAAGAGCA
>CAYORY010000282.1:0-2088 GCA_964406435.1 uncultured Roseivirgaceae bacterium
GCTTCTTCAAAAATCCAGAATCCTATAAGTCTGTGTATGCGCTGAAGTATCGGTCGAGTGGTATGGCCTAGTAAGCCTGCGTAATCCTATATTGCAGATATATTCACCTTGGTGAATATAAAGTGTGCTATCTGACATATGTCTTCTAGACGCATATCATGAGAAAGAGAAACTCTAAGCCTTTTATTGTTGTACTTATATCCATCCTGACTTATTGGATTACATCAACCCTGATGGCGCTCATATATTGCCAGGGAATTACAGAGAGTTACGTATGCATGATAGGAACAGCCCTCTTTACAACCCTAACGATGTTTGCTTCATTAATTGAATTTTCAATTGTCAGATTTGTTCGAAGACCTCTGTTAAACTCCACTCTGCTTTTATCAACGTCTTTGTTGTTAACCTTTGAACTTCTCTATCTGATTTTGACTCAAAAACCATCATTTTTCGGCCTCTTTGGCGAACATGGTTACGAAGGAGAATCCTTGGCAACTTCCATGTCTTCTTTAACAGGTATTTTAGTTTCTTCTTTACTTCGGTTTTTGATATTCAAGCCCAACATCCAGCCATCTCAGGGACCCTCTAACTTGTGAAGTTCATTCATTCAACTTAACCTCTGAGCAGATAACTTAATAAACGGCAGATAACAAACCTCTAGGTTCACCTCACCTTCTGAAACATTTGAGATTTCTGGTCGGATAAAATTCTGATAGTTACTGCCCATTTGTCACTCTCGCCTCCTCAGGCACGATAACTGATAATCCGGCACAATGGACAAACCTAAAAAGACCGTCACCTTTCGTTGGGCATTAAAGAATATCATCTGGCCGAGACGAAAAACCATTTTCATTGGACTGCTTCTCATTGTCGTTACTCGTCCTGCCGGGCTTGTTCTCCCGGCCGCCACCAAGTATTTGTTGGATGATGTGGTAGGGAATGGTGATCTGGAATTACTGAAATGGCTAATGCTCGGAATAGTTGGGGCGCTGGCCATTCAAGCTGTCGGAGGATTTCTACTCACCAGAATCTTGAGCGTAGAAGCACAGTACCTCATCTCTGAGCTCCGCGTAAAAGTTCAAAAGAAGGTGCTGTCGCTCCCCATCAGTTTCTTTGACAACACAAAGTCTGGTTCGTTGGTCTCTAGGATAATGACCGATGTAGAGGGCGTCAGGAATTTGGTAGGAACAGGATTGGTTCAATTGGTCGGAGGTACACTCACCGCAATCATTTCCCTATTCTTCCTGATCAATATGAACGCCACCATGACGGCATTCACAATCGTACCCATAGGCATTTTCGCCTTTGTGGCGTTGAAGGCGTTCGGCAAAATTCGGCCAATCTTTCGTGAGCGTGGAAAGCTGAATGCTGAAGTGACCGGTCGGCTTACTGAGACATTGAACGGCGTTCGAGTAATCAAAGGATTCAATGCCGAGAACTCTGAAAATCAAACGTTCGAAGATGGCGCAAGAAGACTCTATGAAAACGTAAAGTCTAGTTTGACCGCTACTGCTTTTGTTACGAGCATGGGCACATTTCTAATCGGAATAGCAAGTGCGGGGGTGCTTGGGCTGGGTGTGTACAATATCATACAAGGAGAAATGACAGTAGGAGAGGTGCTTTCGTTCATGGCCTTCCTTGGGTTTATGATTGCTCCCATCGTGCAAATGAGCAATATTGGCAGTCAGCTTACGGAAGCCTTTGCCGGGTTGGATCGGACTGAGGAAATCATGCAAATGGACCCTGAGGATTTGGAAGAGAGTCGTCCGGTTGTTCTGGAGCATCTTCACGGTGATATCAAATTTGAAGATGTAACCTTTAGCTACGAGGAAGGAAAAGATGTTCTTCACCAAATCAACTTTGATGCGCCTCAGGGAAGTGTAATCGCATTGGTTGGTAGCTCAGGATCAGGAAAATCCACCATTGCCGGCTTAGCGGCTACTTTCCTTACTCCCCAATCAGGGCAAGTCACCATAGATGGACAGGATTTATCCAAAGTGAATTTGGCTAGTTATCGAAAACACCTTGGCGTTGTGCTTCAGGACGACTTCCTATTCGAGGGAACGATTCGCGAAAACATCCTTTTTC
>CAYORY010000283.1:0-2085 GCA_964406435.1 uncultured Roseivirgaceae bacterium
GTTTTGAAACCTTTCCGAAAGGAAATGTCACAAACGTGTAGGTTCCTTCGAACTCCTTGCGAGTGGGTTGAAGGGCTACATCGGCTACATCAAGTGAATGACTGAAAAGACTTCTGAAGGCATCTGATAGGGCTTGCTTTATTTTTTGATCTAACATGGATCAGTTTGTTATTAATAATTTGGGTAGAAAAACTTCGGCCATCATACACCGAACGCCCCCACCTCCAAGTGTCTCGATTGTGGGGATGGGGCTATGAATTATTTGACCGAAACTTTCAATTTGATTGATTTGGTGTTTCGTCAGACTTTCGTAGGCAGCCAATGACATCACGGTGAACCGCTCATTTCGATCGTTTCTTACCTGGAGCATGTTGCCTGCAAACTGGTGCATCTGCTCTTCGGTGATTTCAATGATTTCCTTGCCTGTGGTATTCAAAGAAAAAATCACCCGCTCTCTCTCTACTTCATCGTCAATGCACGCTGTACATAGTATGGCAAAATCTTCACCCAGAGCCATCATGACGTTAGTATGATAGATGGGCAATCTGTCTTCTCCCACCTGCTGATTGGCTGTGAATTTTACCGCTCGGTATCCGGTCTTCTCGCAAAAGACATCCAGCACCATTTCGTTGGTGCGCTCCGAGATCGCAGCGTACACGATTTTATTGGTGCGATCCAAAATCATGCTCCCCGTACCTTCCAAAAATTGACCTTTCTTTTCCCACTCGGTCAGACTCTCGCGGTGGGTCACCAAAAAATCTCTGGACAAGGTATTCACGATCTCTTCTCGCCTCTCCAAGCGCCTGTTTTGCGCGTACATGGGGTATGTGATCACTGTTCCGTCTTCATGGAAGGAAATCCAATTGTTGGGAAAAATGGAATCGGGTGTTTTTTCTGATTCCATGTCGTCAAACAAAAAAACTTCAATATTCCTGGCTCTGAGTTTTTCCACGAAAAGGTCAAACTCGGCCAGTGCTTTGTCCTGGATTTCATCAGAGGATGCCCCTTCAATGTCCTGCTGAAAGAAATTGTTGACGGCCGTCTGCTCATTCTTTCTGAATGAAATCGGACGAACCATAAAAAGTGTACTCGTGATCTGATTACTCATAGCTTCTTCTTAGTGGCATGGTGGTACATCTTAACAATCCTTCCATTTTGGCGACTTCCTGGTATTTCACTTTTTCCACGGTCAATCCCCATTTTTCAAACTGCTCATTGAGTCTGGTGAAGCTGCTGTCAGAAATCACCACCTCAGGGCTGATGGAGAAGAAATTGGAACTCATCTCGTACATCTCGTCCCTCGATATTTCAAACACATTTTCTCTTCCGAAAAATTTAATCAAAAAATTGGCATCCCTGGGGTGCTTGAAGCCGCCGGGGTAGATCACGGCTTTGTTCTTGCCTACCGGCTGAAAACAGCAATCAAGATGGAGTGCATTGTCTCTCGGATTATCATCCGATTTGTTCAGTTCAAAAGCTCGCACCGTCCAGCCGGGAAATGATCTTCGCAGGAATTCCACTCCGTGTCGATTGGTCCGGGCGGTAGTGTATTTCTCAAAATCTTCGTCTTCCGAATACCCGACGAAAAGGTGCCCTTTCCATGGCATGATGTCTCCGCCCTCCATTCGCTCGTGTTCATCGGGCAGCATTACCTTTTCAACATGGTCGATAATGTGCTGAATGCCATCTGATTCTTTCTTGCGTAGTTCGGTCACACAGGGCACCACCATTACATCCTCTATGACCAGCGCTATGTCCCTACTGAAAATCTGATTGTAGTTTCCGATGACTTTTGGTCGCCAAACTTTCACCCCGTACTTTTCCAATACTCGGACAACCTGCTCCATCTCCTCCCTTAAATCCGCCTCAATGGGGAAGGTACCTGCCAGTAGATGTTCTCGTGATTTGGGGTCATAGGTGGCACCTATGGATGGGTTGCCTCCCATGCTTTCTGCTGTGCCTACAATGACTTCCTGCAGGGGGGCAGTTTCGTCAAGAATTTTTACTGGGATCATGTTGCAATTCAAAGCCGCAAAATTAACCTTTATAAAATGAGTTAGAAATGCTTTTTCCAATTTCGATTTT
>CAYORY010000284.1:0-2052 GCA_964406435.1 uncultured Roseivirgaceae bacterium
AATGCAAAAGTATACTCTTTTTCCTTTTATTCAAACTTTTAAAGAATACCTGAAGGAATTAAAATCAAGAAATGAAAAAGCTAATTTTGGAATCCTAAATAATTGATTAAATGGAATACAAAGCAGAGGTTCAGGGTAGAGAAATTCACCTAGAAAAGACGGAGAAAGGGATACAATTAATCGGTGAACTTGCCTCGTTTGCCATCGAAAAAATCGGGGAGGAGTACTTTGTCTACCAAGAAAAGAATATCTCGAAGATAAAAATCCTGAAAAGAGAAGGCACTGAACTCACGCTGCACATCAATGGAAAAGAAGCGAAAGTTAAAGTCAAGGATCGAATAGCTATCACTTTGGAAAAACTAGGAATGGATAGCTCTGCAGAAGTGGCAATAAATGAAGTGAAAGCCCCCATGCCTGGCGTCATACTGGATGTCCTGGCCAAAGAAAACCAGGACGTGGAAAAAGGAGACCCTCTTCTCATATTAGAGGCTATGAAAATGGAGAATATGATAAAATCTCCGACCAGTGGCAAAATCAAACTCATTTCGGTCAGCAAGGGCCAAAGCGTGGAAAAAAATGCACTGCTCGTGCAATTCCATTGAGCCATCTGAATTCACTCCTATATATTTGTCTGATTTCTACCCTCCACTGAATGAAATATAAACGCGTCCTTCTGAAACTTAGCGGCGAAGCGCTAATGGGAAACAAACAACACGGCATTGATTCTGAAAGACTCCAGACCTACGCACGTGAAATCAAGAAGGTACATGATGCAGGACTTGAGCTAGCGATTGTGATTGGCGGTGGCAATATTTTTCGAGGTGTAGACTCCAAGAACCTTGGGATCGACCGGGTGCAAGGCGATTACATGGGCATGCTAGCCACGGTGATCAACGCCATGGCACTTCAGAGCACATTGGAGCAGCACGGCTTGTACACCCGACTGATGGCAGGACTGAAAATGGAACAAGTATGCGAGCCCTTTATAAGAAGGAGAGCCATACGGCATTTGGAGAAGGGACGAGTAGTGATTTTCGGTGCAGGAATTGGCAACCCGTATTTTACCACTGATTCTACGGCCAGCCTTCGTGCTGTAGAGATCGAAGCAGATGTGGTCATGAAGGGTACGAGAGTGGATGGCGTCTACACCGCAGACCCTGAGAAGCATCCTGATGCGGTCCGATACGATGAAATTAGTTTTCAGGAAGTCTACGAAAAAGGGCTGAACGTAATGGACATGACCGCTTTCACGCTTTGCCAGGAAAATGGCCTTCCCATAATAGTCTTCGATATGAACAAAGAAGGCAATCTGGAGCGATTGACTAAAGGAGAAAACATAGGAACATTAATAAGCTAAAGATGGAAGAGATAGATTTTTACTTAGAAAATGCAAGTGATATGATGGCAAAGGCTGTGCAGCACACTCGTGATGCGCTGGCTAAAATTCGCGCCGGAAAGGCCATGCCCGCAATGCTGGAGGGTGTGCAGGTCGAATATTACGGGGCTTTGACTCCCCTCAGTCAGGTTGCCTCCATTACCTCACCCGACGCTCGAACGCTTAGCATCAAACCTTGGGAAAAAAATATCATTTCTGAAATAGAGAAGGCTATTATGAATGCCAATCTCGGATTGAATCCTCAGAACGACGGAGAACTTGTCCGAATAAATGTCCCCGCATTGACTCAGGAAAGACGTGAAACACTCGTGAAGCAGGCCAAGAACGAAGGAGAAAATGGCAAAATCAGCATTCGAAACGCACGCAAAGAAACAAACGATGCACTAAAGAAACTCAAGAACGATGGGGTGTCTGAAGATGCTATCAAAGGAGCCGAGGAGGAAGTGCAGAAATTAACAGACAAGCACATCGTGGAGATTGATCGTATCCTGGAACTCAAGGAAAAGGACATCATGACTGTCTGATTTCGGCACCCAGCTTTTTGGCGATTGGCTTTAACCTCGAAATGAGTTCTTCCAATTCATTATCTGTGACGAGTTCCAATTTCACACCCGATCGAAATTTCAAATAGCTGACAAACTCAGTATCTTTTGTTT
>CAYORY010000285.1:0-2037 GCA_964406435.1 uncultured Roseivirgaceae bacterium
ATTCAAAAATCAGCTTACAGGGTGTCGTAGAAAGCCACCCGCTCGCCATGGTGAAATAGTCTGTAAAACAAATAGGCATAAATGGCATCTTGCACCTCGAAAGTGGGCAAGTCAAATGCCTTCCTGATTCTGTATGGAATGAAAGAACCATTTCGCTGGGCTGCAGGAAAGATATCTTCATTTGTATTCAGCATAAAAACATGCTTGAAGTCAAGGTTACGAGTTTCCAAAACCCCCATCACCTGAAGTCCTTCAACTGGCTCGCCACTAAATGGAATCTTAACCGATCGGGTAGCTTTTCGGAAAAGACTCTTAAACGTTTTCAAATCAACCTCCACGGTCTGGTGGTCCAGGATTTCGCTCAAGCGACTAAGCATCTTTTGAAAATGGAACAGGTATTCTCTTTCTAAGCCGAATCGCTCAATCACCATTTCTCCAAGCACCTCGGTAATGCTCTTTAGGTATTGAGCCAAGTTCTCTCCATTCGCCAAAGGACGAAAAATGGTATTCAAAGGCGTAGAATTCACCTCGAGAATGGCGGAGCGCATCACCCGTATCTGATTCTTGGTCTTGATCTCAGTAGTGAGTTTGTCCAGAACTTCACGTTCTTTTTGATACAAATACGGATGACTTAGAATATCAATGGTCGGCTTGTGATAAAAGGTCAATTCCTGCTCGGAGGTCAACTGAGCATGTTCCTGAACTTCAATGGCTGCTTCGAGCAATCCGAAAAGAGGCGTTTCTTTGAGCGGATAACCCATGGTCACGTTCAGCTTTTCTAGTTTATCCGGCAAGGCGTTCAAAACAGGAAAAAGCATATAATCCTGCGGTAGCACGATGACAATTTCCTCGGCTTTCGTTCCCACATCCAGCAGCTCCTCCACTCGTTCTCCTATCAATTTGGCCTGCCCCACCTCCAGCGCCACACCGATCGCTGATACATTCTTATCAGCAGTAACCCGTTTGGGAATCTCAGCGGGAAAGGTTTTTCCAAATATTAAATCCTGCTGGTATTTCCTTAAGAAACCACCCGCTTCCTGATTGGTATCATCGAGGTAGTAGGTATCTACATCCCATATCATCTCTGCATCATGCTCCGACACAAAGTGTTTGATGAGTTGTTCCTCAGTAGGTGTCAAGGCATTAAATCCCGCAAAGATGAGTGGCCCTCCCAGACTAATTCCCGGCCTTGTGCCGAAATCTCCATCCCCAATTTTCAATGCATCAATATTCTCCACCAACTCACGATAAATAGACGAAGTATATCCAACTCCCTCGGTTTTAAGCTGCTCTTTGAATGATTTATAAACTGGGGCTAGGATTTTCCAAGTATCTACAAATTGATCTTGAGACTTGGTGCTTGTCGGGAAAAACTCTTGCCAGAATCGCTGAATGATACGCTCTTGTTCCTCATCCAGGAAATAGAAATCTTCTGCAATCTGTTTATCGCTTTTGATGTGATGGAACAACTGATCCGGATTGACCAAATAATGATCTACTTCTTCGAAATCCCGAAGCAGCATCTCGCCCCAGAAATAAAACGCCTCGAAACCTTCATTGGACTGCTGATGTGTTTTGTATGCCTCAAACAGTTTGAAGATGAGGGAAAGTTGATCAAGTTTCTTTGTGTCAGAAAAGCGAAACAGAAAATCCTCCAGACTCACCACTTCTGGCGACCAGACGGGCTTGTCTATTTTCTTCGAAAGATGCTTTTTCAGGAATAGTCCGGCCCGTCGGTTAGGGAATACGACGGTGCACTCACCCAGTTTGTCTGAGTGCTTGGCGAGAAGGTGATCGGCGACTTGTGAGAGGAATGTCATAGTGCTACCACCTCCTTATCCTTCAAATACAACAAATATCCACTCGCTTCATAGCCCATGCCTTTCAATAATTCGACGTATTCCCTCACTTGTGTCTCGTCACCCTTCTTCGGTTTACCATTCTTGAAATCTATAACCTTGGCCACTTTATCCTTAATGATCACTCGATCCATTCGCTTAGTTTCACCATCCTTTGGCAGTACCACCACCTCTGTCT
>CAYORY010000286.1:0-2026 GCA_964406435.1 uncultured Roseivirgaceae bacterium
TTATCGAAGGGGGACAATGAACGAAAATGAACAGAATAAAACAAGCATTTGATCATGCAACAAAGCCGCTGCTGAATGTCTATTTCACAGCTGGTTATCCTGAACTGGAAAGTACCATTCCCGTGCTGAAGTCGCTGGAATCGGCCGGTACTGATCTAGTTGAGCTGGGTATGCCATATTCAGATCCACTCGCCGATGGTGAAACGATTCAACAAAGTTCATCTGTGGCTTTGGCGAATGGCATGTCCATAGAAAAGCTCTTCGAGCAATTGAGCGATGCAAGAAAAGAAATTTCGATTCCAATCATTCTTATGGGTTATTTGAATCCCATCATGCAATTCGGTGCGGAACGATTTTGTGAAAAGTGCAAAGAAGTAGGAGTTGATGGGCTCATTATACCTGACATGCCTCAGGAGTTATTTGACGATGAATTTCAATCCATTTTTGAGAAGAACGGGCTCGACTTTGTCTTTCTGATAACGCCCGAAACGCCTGAAGTGCGCATTCGTGAAATAGACAATCGATCCACGGGATTCATTTATATGGTTTCGTCTTCTTCCACTACAGGAGGAACTGGTGGACTGACCGACGCACAGCTGGACTATTTCAAGCGAATCAAAGAAATGAAACTTAAGAACCGACGAATGATCGGGTTTGGGATCTCAGATCAGAAATCATTTGAACAAGCCACGGCATTTGCAGAAGGAGCAATCGTAGGAAGCGCATTTATCAAGCAATTAGCAAAGGATGCTTCAAGGGAAGCAATCAAAAATTTCATTCTACATATCAGACCATGATCATACAATTTGACCAAACAGCGACTAACGAAACCAAGGATCAGGTTATGAATAAACTGACTGATCTCAAGTACGATTCCACTCTGGTGAAAACCCAGAAAGGGGAGTATCTGGTCGGAGTGGGCAAGAGTGTTTTTGATATCCGTTCGCTTGGGCATTTGGATGGAGTTCGGGACATTCATATTGTATCTGACGACTATAAGCTGGTTTCCTCCAAATGGAAAGTGGGACAGACGCAGATTGATCTGGGTGATGGCATTAAAATAGGAGCAGGGGAGTTTGCCATCATGGCCGGGCCTTGCAGCATTGAGGGGGAGGAAAATATCGCTGAGACTATTGCACACCTGAAGGCCAATGGTGTGAAGATCATGCGAGGAGGCGTCTTCAAACCAAGGAGTTCGCCTTATGCCTTTCGTGGATTAGGTATTGATGGATTGAAGGTGTGGTATGAGCAGGCCAAAGCTGCCGGAATTAAAATCATCACTGAGGTGATGCAGGTTTCGCAGATAGAAGAGATGTTGCCTTATGTAGATATTTTCCAGGTTGGGGCCAGGAATACACAGAACTTCAACCTTTTGGATGAATTGGGAAAAGTGGATAAACCTGTAATGATAAAGCGGGGGATTTCCGGCTCCATAGATGAACTACTACAAAGTGCTGAGTATGTTTTCTCGGGAGGCAATGAAAAGATTCTACTTTGCGAGCGAGGCATCCGTACATTCGAAAAGGCCACTCGAAACACGTTTGATATCAATGCCATTCCAATCCTGAAAGAGAAGTCTCATTTGCCGGTTATCGCAGATTCATCCCATGGAATTGGACTCAGGCAGTATGTGGAGCCGATCACCTTGGCGGCCACAGTGGCGGGAGCGGATGGCGTAATCGTGGAGGTGCACTCGTGCCCGGAGAAAGCCTTCTCCGATGGACAGCAGACGTTGGATTTCGATGAATCTAAGCGACTGATTGAGAAGCTGAGGAGGTTGAGAGAGGTGGTGGGTTAGGGGATTATTCCTTCAGCTTATATATCTCATAGCCATTGTGAAAGAAGAGGTGGTCGTATTGTTTAGACAAGACATTTCGTTTGATCTCCTTGTCCATTTTCCTGACATGAGATTTGCGAATCATTATGACAACATCTTTCTTATTCTTTAGAAATTCAGGATCCAAATTATTGGATAGAGCCACTTCTTTTCCTTTGGTCGCTATGAATACGGCCGCTTCGGTGAAGT
>CAYORY010000287.1:0-2005 GCA_964406435.1 uncultured Roseivirgaceae bacterium
CTTCGCTCCCATATCCTTAAAGTGTGTGCTTGGATGCCTGTAAGATGCTCTACTTCCGCTATTGAATAGGTGGCCACAGTGAAATTTTGAATTTCGAATGTATAACTTTTTCCGACCAAAGTAAAACAAGGTTGAACCCTATATCGAATTCAATAAGGTTATTTCAAAGCAAAACTGTTAGCCTTCCATGAAATTGCTAACCTTAATTGCTCTCGCTTGTATATCAGCCTTGGCATCCGCTCAAGTGTACCCAAACGAACCTTCATCCCAATTCCCATTCGGACGTCCTCACCCCGACGGGCCAAAGGAACTAGCTGACTTTGAACCAATGATCGGAACCTGTGAGTGTAAGTCTTTAACACGGATCAGCCAGACAGAATGGGCAGATACAGTCATGATGGATTGGAAATTTCGCTATATCATGGATGGCTGGGGAGTGCAAGACGAAACGCTAAAAGCTGATGGAGCACACTCAGGAAGCATTCGTATTTTCAATGCCGATAGTGCAAGGTGGTACGTTCATTACTACTCCTCTGCCGGCACCAGTGCTCCGCTTTCCTCATGGGAAGGAAATAGAGAAGATAATAAAATCGTACTCTACAGGGATCAATCGGCTCCTAATGGAACTCCAGGTTTTTATCGTTTGACCTTTTCAGATTTTTCAGAAGAAGGGTACAATTGGATAGGCGAATGGGTGAATAAAGCTGAAACCTTCTCCTATCCTACCTGGAAGATCTTTTGTAAAAGAGAACAATAAAAAAGCGCCTCACGATCGTGAGGCGCTTGAATGCTTTCTTAATCTTGAGATTAAGCGATCTCCACCAATTCGATTTCGAAAATCAAATCCTGACCCGCTAGTGGGTGATTGGCGTCTACCACGATTTTTTCATCCGTCACTTCGGTTACAACCACGTGAGTTTGATGTCCCTCTGGGCTCGATGCGACCAATGTTTGTCCAACTTCCGGCTTCATGTCTTCTGGAAGCTCAGTACGAAGAACTTCTTGCATCATATCAGGATTACGCTCGCCGTATGCCTCAGCACTTGGTATAGTTACTTCTTTGGTTTCTTCTAAGGCCATGCCATCCACTGCGGCATCAAATCCTGGAATCATTTGACCTGCGCCCACGGTAAATTCCAACGGCTCACGATCTCTGGAAGAGTCGAAAACCTCTCCGTTTGTCAATTTGCCTGTGTAATGAACCTTTACTGTGTCGTTCTTCTTTGCTGTACTCATGCTTATTTTTTTGTATAAGCGTGCAAAGGTAAAATTTTAATGGAGCATAAAAAGCCATCTCCCTAAGAAAGGAAGATGGCTGAGAATCAATTCATTAGAATAAATTATTTCGCTGCTTCCAATCTTGAAGTTTTGAAGCCAACATGACTTAGTACAAGGTCGTTGGTCTGATCCGAAAGGGCAATCTCGAATGTGCCATCTACATCTGTCACGGTTCCGAAATTGGTTCCCTCTTCTATCACATTCACTCCCGGCATTGCCTTGCCAGTAGCTTGATTGACGACCTTGCCTTTCCACACACCTTTGTCCTTTACTGCAGTGATGTCCATAGAGTTGAAGTCCGATTTAATCTCCATACCGACCTTCTTTTCCCCAGAGGTTAAAGCGAAATGAATCGGCAGAACCATTTTTACTGCCACGGCTTTTCCTCTCTGCATTCCAGGTATAAAATTTGACACCCCTTTGATCACACGAACGGCCTCTTCATCACAGCCTGCCCCAATTCCTTTGATAGCTCTCACATCACTGATAGCACCATCTATTCCCACCACAAATTCGACATAAACCGGCCCCTCAACTCCCTGCTTTTTCGCAGCTTCAGGATACTTTATTTCTCCGGCTATGTAAGAATAAAACGCAGTGTTACCACCGGGATACTCAGGCTGCTGTTCTACTATCGTGAAAACTTCGTCTTCCGATTTTGATTTCTGAGCCAGGTAATCAAAGTTGGCTCCATCCTTTTTCAAAGCGATATAGATGGCTTTTTCGT
>CAYORY010000288.1:0-1965 GCA_964406435.1 uncultured Roseivirgaceae bacterium
ACCCTGATGTGAATCAGGACAAGGCTATGTTCCAGACACTGAATCTGAAGCCACGTGCCTCCTTCAAAGGAGCTGCTGCGGAGAAGTTTGCTGAAACTTACTGATCATTCAGTTTTCAAGTAGGAATTCCAAACCTATATTTGGTGAGTACCATTGCTCAATCGGTTAAATGCCGGCTATGGTCAATTTGCCGGACCAAGCATTGTTCACATTAACACCAAAATAGAAATACATGGATGTACAAGGAATTTTCAAGAAGAACCAAAGTTGGGTGGAAGAAAAACTGCACCTAGACCCCAATTATTTCAAAGACCTTTCAAAAGGACAAAGCCCTGAGATTTTGTACATCGGATGTTCCGACAGTCGAGTGACAGCCGAGGAGCTCATGGGCATATCTCCGGGAGAAGCTTTCGTACATAGGAACATTGCCAACATGGTACCCAATACGGATTTGAATGTGATGTCCGTCATTGACTATGCCGTGTTGCATTTGAAGGTTAATCATGTGGTGGTGTGTGGGCATTACTACTGTGGAGGTGTGAAGGCCGCCATGCAATCTCAGGATTTGGGTATCCTGAATCCCTGGTTACGAAACATTCGGGACGTGTATCGCACGCATAAAAACGAATTAGCGACCATTACCGATGAGGAAGAAAAGTACAAAAGATTGGTGGAGTTGAATGTTCAGGAGCAGTGTATAAATGTGATCAAAACAGCCGAAGTACAAAGAGCCTATCGCGATAGAGGGCTACTTGTCCATGGCTGGGTGTTTGATATTAACTCCGGTAAGCTGATTGATCTTAAAATCGATTTTGATAAGATACTTGGCAAGGTGATGGAAATTTATCATTTGGATTAATTCCGACTAAAACCTTTGACTGAATCGAAAGCCAACGTACCTGTGTACGTTGGCTTTTGTGTTCTCAGGGCTCCTGAAATACGCAATCATGGAAAAGTCAAAAGATGACCAGGCGAACATGGCTCCAACGCGCCACTGACGGACCCAAGGAATAATTTCTTCGGTGTGGACAGATTCTTCCCCGATCAAATTCCCTTGGATAGTACTGTTGTAAAACACATACTCTGGCCCAAAAGCCACAAATAAAATGGATTCACGTGTTTCCTTTGATTTGAATTTCTTGTGACCAAGATTGGATCCATACAGCACAGACTCGTTTACATTAAAGAATTTCCCGACCCTAACCATTACTTCCTGCCGAGCATTCGTAAAGGCCGTCCCGGCTGCTAAATTAGATTCTGAAAGTAGCTGAAGGTGCGCTCTATCCAGAAGTACTCTAGCGTATTGAAATTGTCCATTGACGATCGGCGAATTGTTAATCTGATAATCCCAGCCCTCTGGTGGCCCAAAACCAAACCATTTGTGCCAACTGACCTGCACGTTCTCAGCTATTGACGCTGGCCCCATCATGCCGAGTTCCAATCCGTAAAGCGTTGCGCTCTTTTCGTCGAAAAAGGCAAGACTACCTGAAACAGAGAGGTGCCCGGCATAGGGTCTATCAAACTGCTCCACATCGGTAAGCGAAACTTTGCTGGGGGTGTAGATACGATGATTCAAACCGACGGACTTAATCAGCTTTTTCGTGCGAAGTGTATCCAACACTCGATACTTTCCATACGAGCCTTGGGAGTAATACTGATCCAAATACAGATTGCCCGTAAAGGCATCATTGTCTGCCTCGATCTGAATTTCCCGGTCCAAGTAGCGACCATTTTGGGCTGTCGAAAAAAAGACTACTGAAAGGAAAAGGAATAGAAGAATCAGCCGCACTATACTTGCTTTAAATTCGCCGCAAGAAAGATTAATGGAGTCATTTTTAAAAGAAAAACTAGAGGAAAGGAGGAGCAAAGGATTGCTGCGCGTGTTGGAATCCTCGAATGCCGGTGTTGATTTTTTGTCGAATGACTACTTGGGCTTAGCTAGGAATCAGGAATTAGGGGCAAGGA
>CAYORY010000289.1:0-1960 GCA_964406435.1 uncultured Roseivirgaceae bacterium
GCCCCCTCGGGTATGGAGTAGGAGTAGGTTCGGGGAACGGGGATCGGAAGGATGATGTCGGCGTACAATCCTGCTAAGTTGATTTATCCAGCGAATTCGAATTTTTCAATGCTTTCGAATTCTTTGCCTTTCTCTTCTTTGGCCTTGCGAAGGTCATATTCTCGCTGGAGATTTAGCCAAAATGCTTCAGTAGTACCAAAGAACTTGGCTAATCGAATGGAAGTATCTGCAGTTATAGATCGAGTACCCTTAATGATTTGGCTGATTCTGGTCTGTTGCACACCAATACGATTGGCCAATTTGTAGGCGGAAATATTCATTGGCTGCAAAAATTCTTCTTTCAAAATTTCGCCAGGATGAATGTTGTTTGTTTGTCCCATTTTAATGATAATCTACAAGTTGTACTTCGGAAGCCATTCCGTCATTCCATTTGAATATTAGTCGCCATTGATCATTTACACTTATTGACCAAAAACCCTTCAAATCACCTTTTAGTTTGTGTAAGCGATTGGAAGGGGGAATTGCTAAATCCTTTAATTCGATGGCAGCATGTATGATAAAAAGCTTCCTCAATGTTTTATGGATTGTTTCCCCACTCCATTTGCGAGTAGCTTGACCTTCCCAAATCTTGTGAGTGTCTTTGCAACCAAAACTCTCAATCATATTCAAATATACTATCACAAAACGATAGTATCGCCAAAGGGTTATTTTATTTGCTTCAGCGCATCTTCCACGCTATTGACTGGTAATTTACAAGCTCGGTTGTAGCAAACAAAAATTGTGGTTTTACCCTCTTTCAGCGATTTCATGTTGAAGATGGGATGATCGCTTTCTTCTGCCGATGCGGCAATAACTTTGGAAGGCAGATACCTCGATTTTACTTCCGAAGCGAACTCTTTGTACTCTGGACCAATGATTACAATTTCCGCAAATTTATCGCTCATTTGGAGGGCGAGGGACGCCCAGTTTGAGAGATAGGCTGGTTCTTGTGGGATTATTTTGAGCATTTGTCCGCTCATTTCCCTGGCCAAACTTTGGTAGCCGTCATTGTAGGTCAGTGTCCCAAGTTCGAACAGGTTGCGAGCCATCATCGAATTGGATGATGGGATCACATTGTCGAAGACTTCCTTTTTTCGGGCAATTAATTTCTCAGATTCATCACCAGTGAAATAGAAAAATCCTTCGGATTCATCATAGAAATTTTTTATCACATGACCAGTCAGCTCGTCCGCCAGTTCGATGTACTCGTACTCAAATGTCGTTTGGTAGTATACAATAAAGCCCTGAATGACGGCTGCATAATCTTCAAGAAAGCCTTCCATTTCCGAGGTGGGGAACCTTCGTAATTCTGCCTTCTCGATCAGTGACTTTAGAAAATGGGCGTTTCGATTGGCGAGGTATAAAAATTTGGGATTTTGAGTGGCCTGATAGGCGTGACACAAGCCAGTTAAGGTCAATCCATTCCATCCGGCGATCAGCTTTGAATCCAGCCCCGGCCGAATCCGCTTTTCTCTTTCTGCAAGGGCCGCACGCTTGAATTTCAGGATGGTTTCGTTTAGCGAGTCAAGGGAAATATTGAACTGAGCTGCGATTTCCTCGCGTGTTTTTTGTCGCCTCAGCACGTTCTTACCTTCTTCCCAATTGCCTTGCGATCTCACATCGAAATAAGCCTTCACGATTGCAGCATCATCTTGCGCAATCTCTTCAATCTCCTCAATCGGCCATACATAAAACTTACCTTCCTCACCTTCACTGTCGGCATCCAGAGCAGCATAAAAACCGCCCGACTCGTCCAACATTTCTCTTTCCAGCCAATCGATCGTTTCTTCAAGCACCAATTTGTACTTTTCACGTCCCGATAGTTTGTAGCCGGTAGCGTAGAGTGAAAGCAATTGGCCGTTATCGTACAGCATCTTTTCGAAATGCGGAACATGCCACTCAGCATCTACAGAATAGCGAG
>CAYORY010000290.1:0-1958 GCA_964406435.1 uncultured Roseivirgaceae bacterium
CAGTGTTGAAAGCCTTAGGTACAAAGCGCTGAGTGTGTTTCTCTTTGAAAATGGCCAGATGCATCTCGGCGGTTCTTAGGGCAAGTTTACGCACATCGCTAATGGTTTGCTCACCCATTGCCTCTCTTAGATGGGCTCCTAATTGATCGGGGCGTAGTGGCTGGTACAACTCGTGCGATTCCAGCGATTTGATTTTGGACTTGGCTAAGCCGGAGTAGAAGTCGTTGACAACCTTGAGAAAATACGTCCAGGCATCTCCTGTATTTTCAATTTTCTCCTGCATGAGACCCATGGTGACCAAATAGGCGCCTCTTTTCCAGGTGAAGCTTCCCGCATATTTGGGGCTGTTCTTGAATCCGGCCTGTTCTGAAAGAAAATGGGTCAGTTCATAGTCTGGATTGGCATCTCGAAAGAGTTTGCGGTAAATCTTTAAGTAGTAAGCGTCATTAAATACGATGGTGGTATTGCTCTGCTCAGCGTTCAGGACTTTGGAGGATACCTCTTCGATTCGCACATGGTCAAACAGCTTGCCTTTGTCAAAAACCAGGTTTCCATCTACATGAAGGATAGACACCTCCCCCAAGATGTTGTTGAAAAGGAAATGTCTGAAAGATTCCTGATAGATGGCATCCACTATACAAGCTTGTTTTGTCCCTATTTTTACAGTGGCTATTCGGGCGATATCGGGCAGTTCATTTGCTTCGTCTTCTATGCCAATGATTAACTGATAGTTTTCTGTGTATGCGGTTTCGTAGAGGACTTCCAGCACTAAAAGATAGTAAAGGTGCTGACTACTTTGGAGGGGAAGCACCAGCTCGGCGTTGAACCGTCGGATGGGTGTGTTTTTGGCTCCAAACCATCGGCAGTCTTTGACGTATTCCGTCAAAATGGAGTTTAAGAATACTTTCTTAAAACTCTCTGATTCAGTGAATTCACTCCATTTTTCTACATTGAGATTTTGCTTGGCCATGTATGCTATTTGTGAATTCTGAAAAGATGATAAGGCAGTGCAGGCGGGCGAAGTTCCACGAAATTCCATTCTCCTGTCCATTGGTAAGAGCTACCGGAAACAAGATCGGTAACGAGGTATTTTTCATTGCCGCCGATGTGCATTTTACCAAGAGGTACTTGAACCCAGCCACTTTGTGCGTTGTATTCGTCAAGATTTACGATACACAGCACATGATTATGGTCTCCGTCTGACTTGAAATAGGCCAGGATGTTATCGTTTTCAATATTGCAGAACTCTATGTTGTTCGTGCGCTGAAGAGCCTTGTTCTCCTTTCGGATTTTATTGATCACTGAAATGTGAGCAGTCAATCTATTTTTAGCGTTCCAATCGTGCGTATGCAGCTGAAATTTTTCCGAATCCATGTACTCTTCCTTACCGGGAAGTGCATCCGATTTCATCAATTCATAGACGGGTCCATAAATGCCCGCATTTGAACTCATGGTAAAGGCCATAAAATAGCGAATCAGGTGCTTGGTGTCACTCGCACCCTGCAACTCATATGGATTAATGTCCGGGGTGTTCGGCCAAAAATTTGCTCGCATGTAATCCTTGCGATCTGTTTTGGTGAGCTCGGTCAGGTATTGAATAAAATCTGCCT
This sequence comes from uncultured Roseivirgaceae bacterium, assembly GCA_964406435.1. GTDB lineage: Bacteria > Bacteroidota > Bacteroidia > Cytophagales > Cyclobacteriaceae > JAAEPI01. The sequence goes on from CAYORY010000290.1 coordinate 1,611, forward strand.
TGGAATGTCTCCAGGTAAAGTAGGAGTAGGATTGAGTGAAGCCAGCTTTGGCAAGTCCCTCCATAATCCTTGGACGGGAAAATGCCTCTGCTAAAAATAGAACGTCTTTGTTGTATTCTTTAATTTGTTCAATCAGTTCCTGCCAGAAATGAAAGGGTTTGGTATGCGGATTGTCAACCCTGAATACTCTAATCCCTGCATCCACCCAGTACTTCACAATGCCGATCAGTTCGTCCCAAAGTTCCTTGTGATTTTCCGTTTCGAAGTGTATTGGTAAAATGTCCTGGTATTTCTTTGGAGGGTTTTCGGCATATTGGACGGTTCCATCTGATCGCCACTTGAACCAAG
>CAYORY010000291.1:0-1946 GCA_964406435.1 uncultured Roseivirgaceae bacterium
GTTTAAGGGCGTTCCATCCAGCAGGATTGTGGCTTGCCGTGAGAATGATTCCGCCTTGAGCCTTTTCTGCAACTACGGCCATCTCTACAGTAGGCGTAGTTGACAGCCCCAGATCAACAACTTGTATTCCAAGCGTGTTCAGTGTGTTGGAGACAAACTTGGAGAACATTTCTCCCGATGGCCGGGCATCTCTGCCAATGACCACTTTGGCCACCTCGTTGGTTTCAAGAATCCAAGCACCATATGCGGCACTAAACTTCACTACATCAAGAGGGGAAAGGGTTTCGCCTGCTTTTCCTCCGACTGTACCTCGCAGGCCAGAGATTGATTTTATAAGTGTCAAATTGAAAGGAATTTAATTCAAGTTTAGAATAGGCCGGGTTTTTTGATAAACCGACCAATGATCTTCTCTGCTTTTGTTGTAGAATTTTTTGTTGTTTTTAAAAAACCTTGAAAGATGTATTAATCTGATGTTGAACCCCCTAATTTCCAATGAATAGTCCATCTTATCTAGGTCCTGACTTTGTCTGATTAATTGATACAATGGGCTAAGTTGTTCGTGTTCTGGCTTTGGACTCACGGTTCTTTTGCTGCTTGCAATTAATTCATCAATAATGCATTTTACTCCCGTTTCTTTCCAAGATCCATGTCTTATTTCTGGATTGAGTTCAAGTTCATTTTTCATTCGAATTAGATTCCGCTTTTGCCTTTCAAGAATGTTCTTAAAAAATGCCTGGCCACTTGAATGTGACCACATATTACTATTTCGAATAACCTGCACTCTTTCAAGAAGCTTGGGGTGCCTTTCAAACGCTATGTCTACCTCAGCAAGTAAGTTTTTTAATTCTATGTAGGCACTATTCTTCTTGATTAACCAGTTGGCGTCATGATATAAACCACCGTATTGATACATGCAGAAAATTCTACCAATGTTTGAAATCACATTTGCAAAAATCGGATCAATCAAATCAAAATACTCAGCAAACTCGGGATCAAATTTTTTGATTTCCGAGTAAAGGGATTGAAATCCATGAATTTTGATATTGGCATCACCCTGATGAACATCCTGATATGCCTCTAAGAGTTTCTCAAGCTCAACCGGAACGGCTTCATCATACTTATCATGTTTATTGATATAGATGTAATGAATATGCATTCTGATTCGAGGAGGTTATTCGGTTTTTTGTGAAGCCCTCACTTCCAGGTCCCGATCGAAGAGGTAAAGACCTCCTTTGTCGCTACCAATCATGTTAAGTTTATCCATGATCGTGCGCGCAAGTCCTTCCTCCTCTATTTGTTCCGAAACATACCACTGCATGAAGTTGTGCGTGGTGTAGTCTTTTTCTTGAAGACAAATGTGGACGACTTCATTAATGGACTGGGTCACGGCCACCTCATGATCTAAAAGATTCTGGAAGATTTGTTGAATGGATTCGAACTTTACAGGAGGTTGTGCCAGGGCAGGAACTATGGCATGGCCACCCCTTTCGTTCACAAATTTGACAAGCTTGAGCATATGAAAGCGTTCTTCATCTGAATGCTCGTAAAGAAATGCAGCTGTCCCGTTTAGCCCTTCAGTCTCAGCCCAAGAGGCCATGGAAAGATAAAATTGAGAAGACTCGGCTTCTTTAACGATTTGTAGATTGAGGGCTTCCTCAACTTTTTTATTTAGCATGTCTTTATTGTTTTTGGTGATAAGAATTAGTCGAACTTGGCAAGTACCTTATTCACTTCCGAATCCGGATTGGCACAGGGGTCGCCTGCATTAAGTGTTTTGCCACAATATCCACAGGTAGCTCCCTCTTTCATGAGGTAGGGATTTTGAGAAGCGCACGTTCCTTTGAATTCTCCATTTTTCAGGAAAATCAACCGAACTGACATCAGGATGAAGAAGATGCCTATAAATCCAATTCCGAGTAATACTGTAGTCATTCTGTTATTTGGGT
>CAYORY010000292.1:0-1928 GCA_964406435.1 uncultured Roseivirgaceae bacterium
AACGAATTTTATCGAATTTTATGCATCATTATCAATTAGCTCGTGTCGAAGGATCTTTACAAAGAACTAATATCTAAGCTGAGTGCCCTTTTTGGGGGATTTGACGAAGGGACTAAGAAATTCTCAAAAGCTTCCAATTCTGACATTTCCAGAGAGCTTGGATACAGCGACGCTCAATTTTCAAGGTTAATTAACCAGCATGCCACTGAAGGAGAATACCAGCGAGCGAATCAAAATGCCGACAGAATCCTGAAAGTGATTCAACTAGAGAAGAGGCTAGAAAAAATTGGTGATGATCCCAAAAAGGCACTTGCCTCTCCAAAAAAGCGAGTGCTTTTTCTACTAGTAGGAATCGCCATAGGAGCAGCAGCTATCTACTTCACTCTTGACATTTCTACGGGATCAGATACCAGTACCAATTCCAGATATGATATGCTGAAATGGAGTTTTGAAACTTCATACATTAATCCATACATCAAGCTCAAGGACCTTCCGGATGACTGCAACTATCCATGTTATAAGTACCAGGGCAAATGGGAGCTTGACAAACCATATAAGCTCCCTGTATTTCGGGAGCGAAACGGATTTCATTACGTAGCAACCGGGGTTCATATGTACAATACCTGTAAGTATGAAGAGAGCCGACTTGGCAATGTGCTCGAAGGGTATGAATATCAAAGCCATGAATTCTGGTACGACATGCGCGAGTGGCCTATGGATTCATTCATGACCAATCCAAAAGCATTCGAACTTACCTCCTCTTACCAAAACATGAATCTCAGCGAACAAGAATCTTTTGTTAAAATCGCCGACATACATACATTTTTCAGGAATGAATTTCGATTGGATTCCTCTCAAATCGTAAGATCCGGAAAAGTCATTGGTCGTGATGTAGAATTCGTAGGACGTGAAACTTTAAGGGAAAATCTAGGAAGTGAAGAACTTGTTTCTGAGATTTTGAATGAAGTAAATGCCATCATTATTAATCGCCTTGAGGATTTCTCTAAACCAATAAATTGTTCCGTAGCGGAAGTTCCAAAACCAAACTTCAATGAGGTGTCTGATGGTGATTTGGTTAGCTTCAATTGCAAGCTCACCACCTCGCGAGTCTCCATTGATTACACAAAAACCTATCGATTGGTTGATCAATACATCAAGAACAATTGCCAACCTACTTCCAACTGACCGGCCTTGAGCGATGAAAACTTCAAAGTGGCCATCATCGGAGGCGGAGCAGCGGGCTTCTTCTCGGCACTGTCAGTCAAAGAGCATCACCCAAGTGCTCAGGTGATCATCTTTGAAAAGACCAGCAAACTGCTATCAAAAGTTAAAGTCTCGGGAGGCGGGAGATGTAATGTCACCAATTCAGAAACTAAAATCAGCGAACTCATCAAGGCCTATCCGCGGGGGGCCAAACTACTCAAGAAAGCTTTTCGCGATTTTAGCACCACCGACACGGTCAATTGGTTTGAGAGGCGAGGCGTCCGTTTGAAAACTGAAAATGACGGACGAATTTTCCCGACATCTGATGATTCACAAACTGTGATCGATTGCTTGCTTCGTGAGACTCGAAAACTCCATATTGAAATTCGAACCAGCACACCTATTGAGAAAATAGCATCAGAACCAGATGGTTTCTTCCTCCACACAAAACATGGACAAGAAAAGTTTGACAAGGTGATCATTGCCTCTGGCGGCTCACCAAAACGAGAGGGTCTCGCTTGGCTGGAAGAACTGGGGCATGAAATTGAAGAGCCTGTGCCATCGCTTTTTACATTCAACATGCCCAAAAACTCAATTACCGACCTTATGGGTGTCGTTTGTGAGAATGCGTTGGTGAGCATTCAGGGAACAAAATTAAAATCTTCCGGACCGCTCCTCATCACTCATTGGGGCATGAGCGGCCCAGCCATTCTTAAACTCTCCGC
>CAYORY010000293.1:0-1907 GCA_964406435.1 uncultured Roseivirgaceae bacterium
TATTGGTGCCGTTCTCCAATTCAGTCAATATTTCAAAGAAGATAAGCGACAGCAACGAACGTAAGCGACTTGGTCGCTTGATTGCTGCCATTCGTCCCGAGAATTTCGGGGTGATCATCCGCACAGTAGCCCAAGGCAAAGAGGTGCGCGACCTAGATCAGGACATGCGAAACCTGATAGAAATCTGGGAGAACGGAGTGAAAAAACTTCGCACTGCCCAGACTCGCGAAAAAGTAATCGGGGAAATGACCCGAGCGAATTCCATCCTTCGTGACGTCCTCAACGAGTCCTTCGATAGTATCGTCGTAGATGATAAGGATCTCTATGCGGAGGTGAAGTCTTTCATCGGGAAGATTGCGCCTGACAAGGAGAAGGTCACGAAACTTTACACAGGAAAGGCCAAAGTATTTGAGGCGCATGGTGTAGAAAAACAACTGAAAACCTCTTTTGGTAAGTCAGTGACCATACCAAGCGGAGGCTATTTGATCGTGGAGCATACAGAAGCCATGCACGTCATTGACGTGAACAGCGGAAACAAATCCAACAGTCAGGACAACCAGGAAGACACGGCTTTGAACGTGAACATGGAGGCTGCTCAGGAAATAGCTCGTCAGCTTAGGCTGAGAGACATGGGAGGGCTGATCACCATAGACTTCATCGATATGCGACGCATCGAGAACAAGAAGAAGCTTTATACTCGAATGAAGGAGGTGATGAAGGATGATCGATCAAAGCACACGATTCTTCCACTTTCCAAATTTGGTTTGATGGAGATCACTCGTCAGCGAGTGCGACCTGAGATGAATATAGCCACGCGAGAGGTTTGTCCTTCATGTGATGGTACGGGTAAGATCCAAGCTTCTATCCAGATCAGCGATGAAATAGAAAAAACTGTCGAGCATTTGCTCACTAGTCAAAACTCTAAGAACATCACCTTGGCTTTGCATCCGTTTCTTTTTGCCTATTTTACCAAAGGCACCATCTCGAAAAGGGTGAAGTGGTTCATGAAGCACCAGCGATGGGTGCACTTGGTAGAAGACACCTCATTGCCCATCTCTGAGTTCAATGTGCTGGACGGAAACGGCGAACTTATTGAGGTTTAGCCTCTAAAGAATTTTAGGTAAAAAAGGCTACTCATTTGAGCAGCCTTTTTTATTTATTTCTACTAGAACTTAATCCCAATATCAATCGAGACGAGTGAACTTCTCAGGGCAAAATCTTCCGCAAAGGTGTAGTTCGTATCCTTTACTATGTTGATCAAGCCTCGCTGGTAGGAGATGCCACCGAAGAGAACGGTGTTTAGCCCTGCTCGGTACTCGATCCCTGTTCCAAGTATTACAGGGATGTTCAGTGGCTGAAATTGCGCGATTACTTCGGGCTCGGCGAGATCCGGATCGGCCTCTTCAAATACCTTGATCTCAAGAGCCATACCCAGCTGGAAGTACACTTTCATGTCCGGCTGAACTTCATTCGTAAACAATTTCACCGTTGCAGGAATTTGCAGGTACTGAAGCTTATAAGCTTCGGCACTGTTCCAAGTTTGGGTGCTGGATGCTTCGGGATTGACGGTCAGGCCAACTTCCTTGGGAAGGTATATGAGGCCGGTGCTGAACATGTAATTATCTCCAAAACTTTTGTCCACTATCAAGCCAACGGATAATTTGAAAGCTGCCCCATCGTTCTCCACTGTCACGTCCGGGTCGTCGAGTTGAATTCTGGAATTACCGAAAACTGGCGCCACCTTGATGCCCAATTTTAAATCAGAATCCTGAGCATTTGTCCCAAAAGCAACCAGGCCAGTGAGGATAGTTAATAGAATGAATTTTCTCATAGTGTTCTTTGGTACTTTTGGGGCTTAAAAATAAAGAGTATGCGATCACTTGGCCTAACGATGTTGGTTCTTTTGT
>CAYORY010000294.1:0-1851 GCA_964406435.1 uncultured Roseivirgaceae bacterium
CCAAGTCTCAGTATGAAATGATGGATTCGTTCCTCAGGTACCGTAAAAAAGGCAGTCCTTGGGAGTTCTCCATTGAGGGTTTGAACTTACTGGACACGCGCAGCATCCGACGAGATTCTTTCAATGAAAACCTGATTAGCACCTATACTTATGATATTCAGCAGAGGTACTTATTGCTAAGGGTGATGTTTGATATTTGATTATTGTCAGATAAGTACCAATTAGTGGATGGCGTGATCACATTGCACACTCACTAGCGGTTCCTCCATTTCTCAGCCGGTGATATTCGGTCACCTGATACATAAACATTCCTGCGCAATGACTTCAAGAACTATCGCCGCTTATCCAAAATATTGTTAATTCAATCCAACCCTACATTGGATTCAACCCTACTCCTTCTATTTTAGCGGCCGAATGAAATGGGTATCTACATTGAGTAATTTGGAGTACATCTTTATAGGTGTCTTCGTGGTGCTCTATGCACTTTATGCCATCCGCGTGATACGCATCGGAATGAAGCTCGGCAACCCCATTCTTAAGATTTTACCGAAAATTTTTGTTCGGGGAGCGGCCTTTGCCCTGCTCATTATCGCCCTGCTTGGTCCCTCTTTTGGTGAAACTACGCGCGAGATAAAAACTGTCGGTAAGGACATTTTTATATGCCTTGATCTTTCAGAATCCATGAACGCGTTTGATGTGCAACCTACTAGGCTTGAGCGCATCAAATTTGAGATGAAGAATATCGTTGAGGCATTTAATTCAGATAGAATCGGGCTTATCATGTTTTCCAACGAGGCATTTATGCAGTGTCCACTCACATACGACAACAACGCATTGAATTTGTTTATTCAGACTCTGCATACAGGTCTGGTCCCGAGTACAGGAACGGATTTTGGCCCTCCACTTCGAATGGCTTTCGAAAAATTGGACCAAGAAAATACTTCCGCCAACAGACAAAAATCCGAAATAATAATTCTGATAAGTGATGGTGAAGATTTTGGCGAAGAAACAGATGAAATAGCAGAAGATATACAAGATGCTGGCGTGAGACTGTTTACACTCGGTGTTGGGACAGAGAACGGCTCTAAAATCCAAACCCAAAGAGGATATAAAAGGAACCAAGCCGGAGAAGAGGTCGTTACCAAACTGAACTCCAAATCCATGGAGGATCTGGCCGATAAGACCGGCGGAGAGTACTTTGAAATCAACGCACAGCAAAACGATGTGGAGAGAATGATCAACGCCATCAATAGGATCGAGGGGGAGTTAAAAGACTCAAAAGAGGTGGATGCAGCATCGAATAAGTATTACTATTTTTTGATGGCCGCATTAGGATTGCTAATTATTGATTTGCTATTTCAGGTAAGAGTTTTTAAGATATGAAAGTCATTTTATTAAGTCTTCTGATGTTGATCAGCACCGACCCTAGAGAAATCGCCAAAGTGAATTCTCTGAAGAAGGAGGCCGAAAAAGCATACAATTCAGGGAACTTCGAATTGGCAGCTCAGCGATACGCTATCCTGGATTCTTTGGGTGTCGATGATCCGGCTTTGAAACTAAACCTGGCTCATTCTTACTATAATTTAAATGACACCACAGGCGCAAAGAGCAACTACCAATCGGTACTCAACTCACCCGATAAGCGAATGCGCTCAATTGCCTATCAGCAGCTTGGAGTCATGCAGAAAGACGCCAACAAACTTGAGGAGGCGCTTCAAAGTTTGAAATCAAGTTTGAAAGCCGACCCCACGAATTCCGGCGCTCGATATGACTATGAAGTGGTGAAAAAACTCCTCGAAGAGCAGAAAAAACAAGAACAGGAACAAGAGCAAAATCAGGAGAACGAAGAAA
>CAYORY010000295.1:0-1843 GCA_964406435.1 uncultured Roseivirgaceae bacterium
AGGGATACGATGTTTTGGCTTGGAACTGTCGCGGATGCAGTGGCGAAATCAATCGACTAAGGAAGTCTTACCAACACGGAGATGTGGACGACATTGGGGCTGTGATAGCCAAGGCATTGGATCAGGCGTATGCCGACATTCATCTGGTAGGCTACTCCATGGGCGGTAATATGACGTTGAAATATTTGGGCGTGAAAGGACACAACTTGGACAGTCGAGTGAGATCAGCAGCAGCGTTTTCTGTACCGTGCCACCTGCAGAATAGCTCAGAGGAAATCAATAAAAAGGGAAACAGGTTTTATGAAAAGCGATTTATCAGAAAGCTAAAAGCGAAGATGGAAGGGAAGGCGGAGCTTTTCCCTGAACTCAGATTTGACTGGTCACAGATCAAGGACTTCCATGATTTCAATTTGAAATACACCATTCCGGTGTACGGTTTTGAGTCGGAGCAAGCCTTCTTCGATCAGGCCAGGAGTGATCTTCACTTGCCAGCTATTTCAATACCTACGTTGGTCGTAAACGCGAAGAACGACCCCATGCTTGGAGAGAAAAACTACCCCATTGACTATGCCAATCAAGCTGAGCATGTTTTCCTTGAAATGCCTGAAAGGGGCGGTCATGTTGGTTTTACCATTCGTGGAGACCACTACAGTTGGATGGAGTACCGGGCGCTACAGTTTTTCGAAAATCCTTCTGCTAAGGTTTCTTCGGCTCAAACGTCAGCGAAGCTGAGTTGATACAATACCTCAGACCTGTTGGTTTTGGCCCGTCGGGAAATACATGACCCAAATGTCCATCACATCTGGCGCATAGCACTTCGGTTCTAACCATGCCGTAGCTCACATCAGACTCTTCCGCAACGTTCGTGTCGTTCACGGGTGTATAAAAGCTTGGCCATCCGGTTCCTGATTTGAATTTTGTCTCGGAGCTGAAGAGTGGGAGCTGACATGCCTTGCAGACATACGTGCCTTCTTCTTTATTGTCCCAATACTCGCCGGAGAAAGCTCGCTCCGTTCCTTTTTCCCGAATGACATAGTAGTCGAATTTGGATAGCTCAGCACGCCAGGCACTTTCAGATTTTTCGATTTTCTTGATGGAGCCAGAAATGACTTCTTTTTTCTGAGGGCTTTGGGCGCAAGCACCGAATGCTAAAGCAAGCCCTAAAACTAGGTGTATCGATTTCATGCCCAAATAAACTCCATTTAGGAATTATGGGTTCATTTTTCGAGCTTGCTGATTGCCAGCTGTGCGACATGTTCCCCAATTGAGAGCGAAGAAGTAGCGGCAGGCGAGGGGGCATTCCCCACATTGATGAATTGCTCTTTCTCGAAAATCAAGAAGTCGTCAATCAGGCCTCCGTTTTCGTCGCAGGCCTGAGCGCGCACTCCAGCACCTCCTTTCTTTAAATCACCCTTTTGGATTTCCGGTAGAAGGTTTTGTAGTGCTTTTGTAAAGGCTGATTTTGAGTAGGATCGATGAAATTCACCCATCCCGGTTCGCCAGTATTTCTTCATCACAGTCCTGAATCCTTTGTACCCCAAAGATCCCATAAGTTCGCCCAAATGGATGTCAGTCTTGGAATACCCTTCTCGCTTGTAGGCCAAAACAGCATTAGGTCCAGCCTCTATGCCTCCATTGATCATTCGGGTAAAGTGCACGCCGAGGAATGGAAAATTAGGGTCTGGCACGGGGTAGATAAGATTCTTGACCAAATACTCTTTCTCAGGTTTCAGTTGGTAGTATTCGCCTCTAAATGGGATGATTCTGTAGGTTGGCTTCACGCCGGTCAGCTTTGTGATTTTGTCAGAATGGAGGCCCGTGCAGTTTACGACTAATCTTGAAA
>CAYORY010000296.1:0-1835 GCA_964406435.1 uncultured Roseivirgaceae bacterium
AAGACACCTACCTCCAGATCATTTCGTACTACGTGCAGCATGACAAAATCAACAAGGCAAGAAAGGCCTGTACAATAGCGCACGAACAATTCCCCTACTCTACAGATCTGGCCATGGAAGCGGCCGACGTTCTCATCAAGTGCGATGCAGGAGCAGAGGCGTTGGAAATTATAGATCGCACCTTGCTCATTCACCCAAACGACCCTGAGTTACTATTACAAAAAGGATCCATTCAGTCCATGAGAGAGTGCTATGATGAAGCCATCGAGTGCTTCGAAATGGCCTTGGAAAATTGGGAAGAGAAAGACGAGATTTATTACAACATCGCTTTGGCCTATCAGGGCATGGGCAAATACGATCTAGCAGCGGACAATTACAAACTCGCCATAGAAGCGAATATGTACAATGAAAACGCTCTCTACGAATTGGCCTATTGCCTGGATTTGTCGGGCCAGCTAGAGAGTAGCCTGGATTACTATCATCAATTCATAGATCAGGATCCCTACTCAGAGTATGCGTGGTACAACCTGGGCATAGTGTATAATAAACTTAAAAGGTACCAGGAAGCCGTTGACGCCTACGAGTATGCTCTGGCCATAGACGATGAATTCAGCAGTGCGTATTTCAACCTTGCAAATGCCCAGGTCAATCTGGACCAAGCAGACAAAGCCCTCTCCAACTACCTGAAAACCCTCGATCTTGAAGGCCCTTCGGCTGAAATTTATGGGCACATCGGGGCTACTTACGAGAAAATGGAGCATCTGGATTTGGCAGTGAAGTATTACCAAAAGGCAACCAAGCTGGATCAAATGTACCATGAGGCCTGGTTCGGAATTGGCCAGTGTCTGGTGTCACAAGAAAAATGGTATGAAGCCATTCACTTTCTCAACAAAGCCCTCCGAATCGATAATGAAAATGGAGCCTATTGGAAGGCCGTGGCAGATGCTGAATACAAAACCGGCAACATCGTATCGGCTCTAGAAGCATACACCGAAGCAAGCGAGATGGACCCGGACAACCCACAGGTATGGCTCGACTGGTCACTGATCTACCATGAGCAAGGAGAACATGACAAAGCCATCAATGTGCTGGAAGCCGGGCTTGACGAAATTCCGGATTTTGCAGAGCTGTACTACCGATCGGTCGTCTATTTTATGGCTGCTGGTAGTTACAAACACGCCATTAACAAATTGGAAACGGCACTGATGCTGGATTACAAGGGACATAAAGTGTTGTTTGACTTCTTCCCAGACTTACCCACCCAAAAAGCACTCTTCCGAATTATTGAGAGATACAAGGATTCAGAAGAGTAGAATCGATCGAACCGTTTATTTTTGCGCATCATCAGAGAAATAACCAGCCTAATCGCATGAATTATACTTTAAAGAATATCCCCGAGAGAACGACTAAGCCAAGAACAGAAGGGTTCACCATGGTCATGGACAAAGGCTTAAGTCTGAGGGAAGTGGAGGACTTGATTGAAACTTCGGGCGGTCTCTTCGATATAGTGAAACTTGGTTGGGCAACTTCCTATGTCACTCCAAATCTTGATCAAAAAATAAAACTATATCAGGAGGCTGGCATTCCTTGCTATCTGGGAGGCACACTATTCGAAGCATTTTACATTCGCGAGCAACTGGAAGATTACAAAAGGGTTCTTGAAAAGTATAACCTCCAGCATTGTGAAGTGTCGGACGGCTCAGTGAGCATGGATCATGATCACAAATGTGAACTTATCGCGGAGTTTTCGAAGTTGGTGACTGTTCTTTCAGAAGTTGGATCAAAGGATGCAACGAAAATCATTCCCCCTTATAAGTGGATTCAGCAAATGCAAA
>CAYORY010000297.1:0-1832 GCA_964406435.1 uncultured Roseivirgaceae bacterium
TGAACATGAGTGTCCCAGAGAGAATGTGGCCACTTTCTATTTGCTCGGGTATTTCTTTCAGCGAGTACTGAACCACCTGATCATCCGAGTTTTGAATGGAAACCAATTGTCTGTCGAGGAAGTCAACATTCAAGTAGCCATTCAGCTTTCTGATCAACCCAACAGATGAGTCGATGCTACAGCCACTTGCCTGAGCGAATGATTCATCCACTCCAATGATGAGAAAGTAATCCTTTAGAACGGAGAAACCTGCTTTTAGCTCATTTCCGTGTGCATTCCACTGCTCAAGGAACTTAATGGTTTCGTCTCGGACTAAGAGAATTTCTGTTTTTGAAAGCTTCCTATTCGCTTGATAAATCCAGATTCTCGACTTATCGTCCAGGTTATATAATGCGTAAGGTCTCTTTAACATAGAATTACAAACCTTCTGATTCGGCAATAAGTTCAGCCAAATCTCGCACTTTCACATCAGATTCGCGCTCCTTGTTTTTCACACCGTCACTCATCATGGTCATGCAAAATGGGCATGCAACAGCGACGGTATCGGCTCCAGTGGCTAGAGCCTCTTCCGTTCTTTCGATGTTGATTTCCTTATTTCCCGGTTCGGCATCTTTAAACATTTGCCCACCTCCGGCACCACAGCAAAGACCTTTGGTTTTGCATCTCTTCATCTCTACCAGCTCAGCATCCAATGCCTCCAATACCTTTCTCGGAGCTTCATAAACGCCATTTGCACGGCCAAGAAAACATGAATCATGATAAGTGATTTTGCGCCCTTTGAACTCGCCACCTCCCTGCAATGTCACCTTGCCCTCATCGATTAATTGCTGAAGTAAGGTCGAGTGATGGATGACGTCATAGTTGCCACCTAATTCAGGATATTCATTTTTCAATGTGTTGAAGCAATGGGGGCAAGCCGTCACAATTTTCTTAATCTCATAGCCATTCAAAACCTGAATGTTGGCCATAGCCTGCATTTGGAAAAGAAACTCGTTCCCCGCTCTTCGTGCAGGGTCTCCAGTGCAGGTTTCCTCTGGGCCGAGCACAGCGAATTTCACCCCTACCTTATTTAGGATTTTGACGAAAGCCTTGGTGACGCTTTTGTAGCGGTCGTCATAGGAACCGGCGCACCCCACCCAAAAAAGGATTTCCGGTGTTTCGCCTTTGGCTACTAAATCTGCTACGGTCGGTATTTGAATTTCACTCATTGCTTTCTGCTTCTTTTAGTTCTGATGCCCAGTTGAACCGATCGGTCGGGGCAAATTTCCAAGGTGCGAAGTTGGTTTCTACATTTTGGAACATCGCATTCCATGAGGCTGGCGAACCGGACTCTTCCATCGCCACATATCTACGCAACTGCTGGATGATGTCCACGGGATTGATCATCACGGGACATGCTTCCACACAGGCATTGCAGTTCGTACACGCATTGATTTCTTCCTTAGTAATGTGATCGCCGAGCAGCGTTTTTCCTTCTCCTTGTCCTAAGCCAATGTCCTCGATTCGGTCACGTGTGTCCATCATGATTTTTCGAGGGGATAATTTTTTACTAGTCAGATTGGCGGGACACTCAGAGGTGCATCGTCCACATTCCGTGCAAGCGTAGGAGTCCATCAGGTTTTTCCACGAAAGATCAGTCGCATCCTTTGCTCCAAATTTCATTCCTTCAGGTGGCGGAGCGGCTTCTCCTTCCATTGGCATGCCCAGCATTATTTTCACTTCATTGGTGATCTCCGGCATGTTCTTCATCTGCCCGGCAGGTTCCACTCTCCCAAAATAGGTGTTTGGGAAGGCAAGGAAAATGTGGAGGTGCTTGGAGTAGGTGACATAAA
>CAYORY010000298.1:0-1826 GCA_964406435.1 uncultured Roseivirgaceae bacterium
CCCGCCGAGACAAATTCGATCAGGTGATGGAAACCTATCAGGCGCTTTTGGATTCATGCATCAAAGTGAAAATCAATGCTGTGGTCATGGAAGGTCGCAACATTGAGGATATCTATCCAATGGTGGAACTGGCGAAAGAAGACGATGTGTCCGTTCGTTTTATTGAGGAAATGCCCTTCAATGGAACCGAAGGTCAGGGAAACGCAACCTTCTGGCCTATGAATAAAATCCTTGCTCACATTCAGGAGAAATATGAGGTAGTGAAAATGGCAGATCCACCCTTCTCCACGTCCATGAATTATCAAATTCCTGGATTTAAAGGAACGTTCGGGATCATTGCTGCCTATACGCGAACATTCTGTGGAACGTGCAATCGGATTCGCGTAACGCCGCAAGGACAACTCAAGACTTGCCTGTATGACGATGGCGTGATGAGCATTAGGGATTTGATGAGATCAACCGATTCGGATGAAGAACTCCAACAGGCACTACTGAAGGCTCTTGGAGATCGACCAAAAGACGGCTTTGAAGCAGAAGAACGTCGGAGTGACGTTTCAGAATCCATGGCAACCATCGGCGGCTAATGATCACGGTAGAAGAAGCCAACAAAATTGTCCGTGCTAATGCCATTGATTTTGGTATTGAGGAGGTTCCGTTGGATCAAGTGACCGGACGAGTACTTCGTGAGCCCATCTTAGCAGATCGGGACTTTCCTCCCTATGATCGTGTGACCATGGACGGCATTGTCATACGCTATGAGGATTTCCAAAAAGGGCAGAGACAGTTTGAAGTCAAAGGCATGGCCGCAGCTGGCTCGCCACCTCAAAATTTTTCTGAATCCGGCATTTGCGCCGAAATCATGACCGGAGCGATCCTTCCCAGAGGATTGGATACAGTGATTCGTTACGAGGATATTGAGATAAACGATGGTGTGGTAACCGTCCGTGTCGATGATATCAAGAAACGGCAAAATATCCACTTCAAAGGTGAAGACAGAAAGCAAGGTGATCAGATTCTAAGTCCGGGCAAAAGACTTTCTTCAAGTGAAATTGGTGTATGCGCTACAGTTGGTAAATCAAGCGTCAGAGTCAGTAGACTCCCTAGAGCCATAATCATTTCGACCGGAGATGAATTGGTGGATATTGATCAGCTACCGCTTCCTCATCAGATCAGGCGCAGTAATGTGTATCGCCTTAAAACCGAGTTAGTCAACCTTCAGATAAAAGTTGATACAGATCATATTGATGACAACTACGACGAGATCATTGGGAGACTTACAAGTCATTTGAGCACATACGATGTAGTTCTCCTCAGTGGTGGCGTTTCGATGGGGAAGTTCGATTATCTACCCGAGGCGCTAGAAGAGCTCGGTGTTACTAAACTCTTTCATAAAATCAAGCAACGACCCGGTAAGCCGTTCTGGCTTGGTCGCAAAGAAGATACGATGGTTTTCGCCTTCCCTGGTAACCCTGTCTCTTCTTTTCTGTGCTTTCAGCAGTATTTCGTGCCTTGGCTCCATGCCTCTTTGAAGTCCGAGCCCAGACCTCAGCCGATGGCTGTTCTCGCAGAGAATGTTCAGTTCAATCCTGACCTGACGTACTTCATAGTAGTGAAATTGAGTTACTCAGTGAAAGGTGAAATAGTAGCCACTCCACTACCCGGACATGGCTCTGGCGACTTAGCCAATTTGGTGGATGGAGATGCCTTTTTGGAATTGCCACAGGGACGAGATGAGTTCAAGAAAGGAGAAGCGTTTCGGGTAGTTGGATATAGGGAGTTAAGGGTTAGGAGTGAGGAATTGGTAGTTAGGAAATGGGTGTTAGGGA
>CAYORY010000299.1:0-1823 GCA_964406435.1 uncultured Roseivirgaceae bacterium
CCAAGAGCTTCATCCAAGTGATCCACTACTTCCTGCATTTTTTGCTGGGAGTAGGGGCCGGATGTCTTCCATAGGATTTTTCCTTCATCGTCCAACAAGAGGAAGGTGGGTGATTTTTTGTCGAGTTGCAGAGCCTCTTTGTAGTCATTCAGAGCGCCCTTGTAGAACAGGACGTGATGGTGGATTTCGGCATCTATGGATTCCTGCACTTTCTTCATCACAGGCTTGTAGGCGGCTGTTTTGTGTCCGGTGAGCATGGGGATGAAATAGAGGTTGATGTCGTATTCTGTGGCGAAAATATTTGTCCTTTCCGGCTCTCGCATGAACTGATTGAAGGCAGGGCTGAACCAGCTCTTGAGTTCATCTTCTGCTTGTTTAGAATAGGCCAGGCCAATGATTGTGTATTTTCCCTGAAGGTCATCTGGGAGATTCAGTACTTCATTGTTAAGGGTTTCGGTTTCCATCATGGGAAAATTTTGACCTACTTGAGCGGAACAAACCAGCCCAAAAGTGAGGATCGCATAGTAGAGGAGATTTTTCATTGGAAAGAGTTTATGCTCAAACGTATGAATTCTCTGCCTATTTGGAAATTTTAATTCCAAAATCTGAAATAAGATGATGATATACCTGATCGCACGGGAGCCCGACCACATTGAAGTAAGAGCCTTTGATCCACTCCACAGCCACCAACCCAATCCATTCCTGAATGCCATAAGCTCCGGCCTTATCAAGAGGCTTGAATGCTTCCACGTAAAAATCGATTTCCTCTGGGGAAAGTTCTTTGAATTTGACTTCCGTAATATTTGAAAAGGAAATAGTCTGATTAGCATCCCTAATGCATACGCCTGAGATGACTAGATGCGTCTGATTTGATAGCTTCGAGAGCATGCTCTTGGCCTCCTCCTTATCCACAGGTTTTCCTAAAATTTCATTTTCATGGATGACTACCGTATCTGCGGTGAGAATAATTCCTTCTTCCGAAAGTACCAGATGTTCATTCTTTAGTCTGGCCAGAAATTCCGCAGAGGCTATTGCACTAATTTCTTCGGGTACGATCTCATCAATATCACTTGGCCTTACTTCAAATTGGAATCCCATTTCTCGCAGGAGTTGGGCGCGTCGAGGGGATCCAGAGCCAAGGACTAGTTTTTTCATCATATTTATTGGCTAATGAAATTCGTCTGGGTGAATGGATCCAAATAGAAATCCACAAATCACCTTTGGGTAGAAGTATGTTGATTTCTGAGGAAGAGTAAAGCCCGAGTAACAGACTTTTTTCACCGTTTCCACGGGCACACCCTGCGTGACTATGGCAAGCTGTACGTTTCCATTTTTAGCTTTCGAGAGGCACTCTGCGAAATTTCGCTCAAAGCCCAGATTTCTCGAGCTACGCTGATCTTTCCCCAAAATACCCAAACACTTTTCTATTATGAAATAATGAAGAACCGTGAGCTCCAGTTCTTTGATCTCCTGTGGAAATTTCCAATCGATCGTGGTTTCCAGTCCTTCCTTCAATCTCACTTTGTATGCATCCTCTCCAATCATCAAACCGAATGCATACTTTTTTCCAAGAATGATTTCCGCCAGGTCAAACTGATTTTCTATCTCACGAATGGTGAAATAGTCTGCTATTTTTTCCAGGAAAGCCCCTTTTTCAAATGAAGGAAGTCCTGAGACCAGCCTATGCGTGGGAAGAATGCGAAGGTCGTCTGATTCCGTATTGGTGAAATACATCATATGGAAATTGTAACCTTCATTACCCGTGTGATGTGGGTTTTGCGATCGCCTGTTTTTCATGTAAAGCAGCGATCCTTCATAGCGAT
>CAYORY010000300.1:0-1816 GCA_964406435.1 uncultured Roseivirgaceae bacterium
TGCCTTTACCTTCATCGGTACTTTATTTATATCTGTAAACTATTCGTCCTTTTGTCAAATCGTATGGCGACATTTCCAACTTCACCTTGTCTCCAGGTAAAATTTTGATGTAATGCATTCTCATTTTTCCAGAGATATGCGCGATCACCACATGACCGTTTTCTAACTCTACTCGAAACATGGCATTTGACAATGCTTCGATGATGGTTCCATCCTGCTCTATGGAAGCTTGCTTTGCCATTATGCGGCTGCTGTTCTCCCTTTGATCCGACCCGAACTCATCATACCCTCATAGTGTCTCATGAGCAAGTAGCTCTCGATCTGCTGAAGGGTATCTAATATCACGCCCACCATAATCAATAGTGACGTTCCACCATAAAACTGTGCGAAGTTTCCTTCCACTCCACCAATCATGGCGAAGGCTGGAAGCACCGCGATTATTGCCAGAAAGATTGAGCCCGGAAGGGTAATCCTTGACAAAATAGTATCTAAAAATTCTGAAGTCTGTTTGCCTGGCTTAATACCCGGAACAAACCCTCCGTTTCTCTTCATGTCGTCCGCCATCTGATTTGGATTGATGGTAATGGCCGTGTAGAAAAACGTGAATACAATAATCAAAATGGCGAAAGTGAGATTATACTGCCAAGATGTAAAATCAGAGAAGGTGGTAACCACATACTGCGCTCTATCACTTCCCTCGGCCCACAGACCCCCAATCATCGCAGGTAGAAACATTAAAGACTGTGCAAAAATGATAGGCATAACTCCAGAGGCGTTGACCTTCAAAGGAATGTATTGACGCTGACCGCCATACACTTTATTGCCTACGACCTGCTTGGCATATGAAACGGGTACTCTTCTTACCGCCTGCACCAAAGCTACCGTCACGAGAACCACGAAAAACAATGCAACTATCTCAAGTATGAAGACCAGTAGTCCGCTCATACCCTTGGCGTAAAATTCAGCAAGAATACTTCCAGGGAACCTGGCGATAATTCCTACCATAATGAGCAAAGAGATACCGTTTCCAATTCCTTTGTCAGTAATTCTCTCACCAAGCCACATACAAAACACCGTTCCTGACGCCAATATCACCATAGATGACATTCTAAACATGAACGGGCTCAGGTTGGTATTGATTGCTTCTGCAGGTACGTATGCGGTTAGGTAAGGAATTGATTGTGCCAAACAAATACCTATAGTAAGCACTCTGGTGATTTGGTTAATCTTCTTTCTTCCGCTATCACCTTCTTTCTGTAATTTCTGAAAGTACGGAACTGCCACAGTCATCAATTGCAAAACAATAGATGCCGATATATACGGCATGATACCTAGTGCGAAAATGGATGCCCTACTGAATGCTCCGCCAAGGAAAGTATCAATAAATCCTAATAAACCTGTTTGTTCTGCAGCAGCATCGGCAAGAACGTCAGGATCCAACCCTGGCAATACTATGAAGGAACCAATTCTGAATATCACCAACAGCCCAAGCGTGGTAAGAATTCGGTTTCTGAGCTCCTCAATGGAAAAAATGTTCTTTATGGTTTCGAAGAACTTCTTCATTAGTTAGCAGCTTCTTCTGTTTTCACCACTCTCACTTCAGCTACGATCACAGACCCACCGGCCTTTTCGATTGCTTCTTGAGCAGATTTAGAAAATTTATGTGCGGTCACGCTTAACTTGGCCTTCAGTTCACCTCTTCCCAGCACCTTCACCAAGTCACCCTTTCCAATCAATCCATTTGCATGAAGAATCTCTGGTGTGACTTCTTTCACTTTCTTATTGTCAGCCAATTCCTGAAGTGTATCAAGATTGA
>CAYORY010000301.1:0-1816 GCA_964406435.1 uncultured Roseivirgaceae bacterium
AAATCAATGACGAATTCGATGACGATGGAGATGTGCGATACAATAAACTCGACCACCAAACGTACATCTTTGAAGGAAAGACCTCATTAATGGATTTCTGTAAAATCACGGGTGTGGACTTTCAGGATTTTGAGGCAGTAAAGGGAGAAAGTGAATCGCTCGGCGGTTTGATTTTAGAAATAAATGCCAAGCTACCGAGTGCAGGAGAGAAGATCATCTTTGAAAACTATATGTTCACCATTGCTGCCGTGGATCAGAAGAGAATAAAGAAAGTGAGAGTCTACATTTCACCGAAAACGGATGACTAAATACCTAGGAGTTTTTGTTTGGATCTTGCTGGTGGCATCTTGTGGCAAGGCTGATTTTTTGCCAAAACCTGAAGGCTTCAATCGCATCGATTTGCCACCGCACGAATACCGTGTTTTGCCCGATTCATTTCCCTATTCTTTCGAATACTCCAGCCACGCCAAAATCAAAAGAGATAGCTCTTGGATAGCCGAGCGCTACTGGGTTCACCTGCATTACCCCTTCATGGATGCCGATGTGCAACTTACCTACAAGCCCATTCGAGATTTGGATTCCCTGCTAATGGGCTATTATTCTGATGCCTACAAACTTACCTCCCAGCACAACATCAAAGCCTACTCCATAGATGAGGTGATCATCCAATTGCCAAACGGGAATTATGCCTCCGTATCCGAACTAGAAGGTGAGGTGCCTTCGCAGTATCAGTTTCATGTGAGCGATAGCTCAAAGCACTTTCTGCGTGGGGCGCTCTACTTCAAGACGGCCACCAAAAACGACTCACTTCGTCCTGTAATTGATTACCTGAAAGAGGATATCCATCATTTGTTGAATACGCTAGAGTGGGAGTGAATTGCCTGTTGGATTAACTTAGCCCCATGACCGGCTACTTCGCACAGGGACTGGAATTCATCAAAGGCATGGGGCCTCAGCGCGCAGAATTGCTCAAAAAAGAGCTCGGCATTTTCACCATCGGGGACCTCATCCAATACTACCCGTTCCGATACGAGGATCGCACTCGCTTTTACAAGATCAAGGAGATCAAAGATGCGGAAGCTAACGTCCAGATTCTTGGCCAAATTGTGTCCATGTCCACGGTCGGGAAACCAAGACAGCAAAGATTGGTCGCGCAATTTTCGGATGGAGAATCACGTATAGAATTGGTTTGGTTCAAGGGGGTGAGTTGGATTCAAAAGCACTATAAACCCGGGATTCCCTACTTGCTTTTTGGCAAACCTTCCAGGTACGGGAGCAAGTACAACATTGTGCACCCGGAGCTGGAACCCGTGACAGAAGCCAACCAAAAAGGCGGTCGGTTACAGCCCATTTATCACTCCACGGAAAAGTTGAAGCGGCAGATGATGGACTCCAAGTTTTTCAGCCGAACACTGCAAACCATCATGCCGGCGGTTGTTCAGCAGATCAAGGAAACTCTTCCTGACTCACTGATAGTACAATTTCGATTGATGGACAAAATCTCGGCAGTCGCTCGTATGCACTTTCCCGAAGATTTGAATCAACTGGAGGAAGCCCGAAGGAGGTTGAAATTTGAGGAGCTTTTTTACATCCAATTGCAAATTCTGCAGGTGAAAGGAGAGCGAGAGGAAAGTCACCCGGGATTTGTGCTAGACAATAGCTCCAGACTCACAGAGTACTATGAAAAGCACTTACCATTTGAGTTGACCAACGCTCAAAAGCGGGTGATCAAAGAAATTTATGCCGACCTTAGGTCTGGTCAGCAGATGAATCGATTGGTGCAGGGAGATGTGGGAAGCGGAAAAACCATGGTCGC
>CAYORY010000302.1:0-1810 GCA_964406435.1 uncultured Roseivirgaceae bacterium
TCTATTATTTTGATTGGAAGTCGATTGGAAACAATGATTGTCTTGGCCATAGTGAGGTAAATTCTCTAAAACTTCTAAGTTAAAGGCTGGCTGTTTGGCAGACTAAGGATTATGCCATTTTTAGGCCTGGATCTTCAAATTATTACGTATCAAACAGCTCCAACTGCGTCGGTAAGAGCTGAAACGAACGACGGTGGTATGCTGTCGAACCAAATGCCCTCAAAGCGTCTCTATGCTTTTTGGTAGGATAACCCATATTGGTTTCCCAGCCATACTCGGGAAAATCCATCGCCAATTGACGCATCAGATCGTCTCGATAGGTCTTCGCCAAAATAGATGCCGCAGCTATGGAGTAATACTTGCCATCTCCTTTGATGATGCACTCGTGCGGGATGTCATTGAAGGGCTTGAACCGGTTGCCATCAATCAGCAATAACTCAGGCCTTACCTTCAGCTGTTCGATCGCACGATGCATGGCCAGATAGCTCGCATTCAGAATGTTAATTTCATCAATCTCACCGGGCGAAGCTACCCCTACACCCCATGCAATGGCCTTTTTTATGATCAAAGGACGCAGCTTTTCTCTTTGCTTTTCAGTCAATTGCTTGGAGTCATTGAGCACCTTGTGGCGAAACGTCCTTGGGAGAATTACAGCAGCTGCGACCACTGGCCCGGCCAGACATCCCCGCCCCGCTTCATCGCACCCCGCTTCTATTAATTCCTTCTGGTGGAAAGCTTTCATTCAATGGTAAAAATAAAATTCGCCTAAAAGAAAAGTGGCTATTCCACTCGATAGTTATCAACACCGGAAACCTTCGGAATACCTGGATGTCTATAGACCGAACATTCACAAACTCACTTTCAAAACGGACTATGACTAAGCTACTCTTAACCACCTGGATTTTTCTTCATAGTATTTTCCTTGTTTCCGCCCAAGACCTGACACAAACGATCAAGGGGAGAATCGTCGATGAGCAATCAAAATCCGCCGTAATTGGAGCAACTGTATTGGTCTCACAAGCTACGCCTACCCTTGGAGCGACCACTGATGTGGATGGATATTTTATCATCAAAAACGTGCCCATCGGAAGGCACACTATCCAAATTTCAAGCATTGGTTATGAGCCACGAACCATCCCAGAACTTTTGGTGAACTCCGGTAAGGAGACGGTGATAAACATCGAACTTACAGAATCAATCACCCAGATGGATGAAATCGTGGTGGTGGCGGACGAGCAGGCCAAAGGGCAACCGAGAAATGAGTTGGCGAGTGTGAGTTCCATATCAATAACTGTGGAAGAAACCAGTCGATACGCCGCTACTTTCGATGACCCTGCGAGAGCCGCGCTGACCTATGCCGGCGTTTCCACGGGCGGTGATGACCTGCTAAATGAAATCGTGGTGAGAGGCAATTCGCCCAAGGGCATTCTCTGGCGAATGGAAGGCGTGGAAATCCCAAATCCGAACCATTTCGGCACGCTTGGATCGTCTGCAGGTGGGATAAGCATGCTTAGTTCAAGTGTGTTGGCAAACAGCGATTTTTTTACGGGCGCATTCACACCCCAATATGGAAATGCCACATCCGGCATCTTTGATTTGAAACTTCGGCAGGGGAATTACGACAAACCCGAGCATGCCATCCAAGCGGGGCTGCTTGGAGTGGCGGCAGCTTCAGAAGGCCCAATCAATAGAGACAAAAGATCCTCCTATTTGGTAAATTATCGCTACTCCACGCTGGGCCTTCTCGAGCAGGTCGGGCTGGGAATTCTCAGTGAGCAGGAGAGCATCAACTTTCAGGATCTTTCATTCA
>CAYORY010000303.1:0-1788 GCA_964406435.1 uncultured Roseivirgaceae bacterium
GCTCATTCGGAGGAACTCTCGGAGCAGTAAGAACCGATGATCTCGGGGCTTTAGTAATCAAAGAATTGATGGCTAGAAATGCAAAAGTTGATCCGGCAGCCATCGATGAAGTCATCATGGGGTGTGCCAATCAAGCCGGAGAAGACAACCGAAACGTTGCTCGAATGGCTCTGCTGCTGGCTGGTCTTCCAATCTCCGTTCCTGGCGAAACGGTCAACCGCTTGTGTGCTTCCGGCATGTCCGCCATCATTCATGCAAACCGAGCCATCAAAGCTGGTGATGGAGATTTGTTCATCTCTGGTGGAGTCGAAAACATGACCCGAGGGCCCTGGGTCATTTCTAAATCAGCCAAGCCATTCGGCACAGATGCACAGATGTACGACACCAGTTTTGGGTGGCGATTCATCAATCCTAAAATGGAGGAATTGTATGGAGTGGATGCCATGGGCCAAACGGCTGAAAACCTCGTTGATATCCATAAAATCAGTCGGGAAGATCAGGATGCATTTGCTTACCACACCCAGATGAAAGCGGTAGCCGCGCAGAAAAATGGAAGACTCGCGGAAGAAATTGTGAGTGTGGAAATTCCTCGAAGAAAACAAGACCCAATCATTTTCGATCAGGATGAATTTATAAAACCAACTACCTCTTTAGAAATTCTCGCCAAACTACGCCCAGCTTTTAGAAATGATGGCACGGTGACCGCCGGAAACTCATCTGGCCTGAACGATGGAGCTGCTGCGGTTCTGGTCGCGTCTGAGGATGCAGTGAAAAATCACAACTTAACTCCAAAGGCAAGAATCGTTTCCTCGGCAGTGGTGGGCGTAGAGCCTCGAATCATGGGCATTGGTCCTGTAGAGGCAACAAATAAAGCCCTGGCAAAAGCTGGACTTACACTTGATCAAATGGACGTCATTGAAATAAACGAAGCTTTTGCAGCGCAGGCACTATCATGTACGAGATCGCTTGGTTTGTCCGATGATGACGCACGAATCAACCCAAACGGGGGAGCCATAGCGATTGGTCACCCACTTGGAATGACAGGAGCAAGGATCATGTATTCGGCCGCCCTTGAACTACAGAGGACAGGAAAAATATATGCACTGGCCACCATGTGCATCGGGGTGGGACAGGGATATGCCGTGATTTTAGAGAAGACATAGATGAAAGGAAGCATGCACATCGCCGTGGCTGGGAACATAGGAGCCGGCAAAACCACACTCACCGAGAAACTGGCCAGGCACTATGGCTGGCAGGCAGAGTACGAGTCTGTAGACAACAATCCCTATTTGGAAGATTTCTATGGAGATATGCGCAAGTGGTCGTTTCACTTGCAGATCCATTTTCTGAACAGTCGCTTCCAACAGATTCATAAGGTACGGACCGGCAATCAGACGGTGATTCAGGATCGAACGATCTACGAGGATGCGCACATTTTTGCCAAAAGTTTGTACAAGCAGGGTGTGTTTGAGGAGCGGGATTACGAAAACTACCAAGGGCTGTTCGAAACAATCAGCAAGTTCGTTGAGCCTCCCGACCTGCTCATCTACCTCAGGTGCGACATAGGAAAGTTGGTGAGCAACATTGAGCAAAGAGGACGCAACTACGAAAATGCCATACGCATCGATTACCTCAAAGCGCTAAACGATCACTACGAAAATTGGATAGCCAATTATGACGAGGGAAAACTTTTGATCATGGATGTGACCAATAAGGACTTTCGTGATAACCCCGATGATTTTTCTGAAATTGTCTTTCGAATAGATTCAGAATTGCATGGGTTGTTTA
>CAYORY010000304.1:0-1776 GCA_964406435.1 uncultured Roseivirgaceae bacterium
TACTACTGGCACTTTATGTTTTGAACAGTCCTGAAATTGGTGGAATCGACGGATTGAAAGCAGGTCTTCCTGCGTCCACGTTTTCCTTTTTCCCAACGATCGGCTCTGAAGATGCTGGCTCAACGTTGGTTTTAGGGCTTGGAAGTTTCCTAGCTTTCATCTCCGTGCAATGGTGGGCGAGTTGGTATCCCGGCAATGAGCCAGGTGGAGGCGGGTACATCGCTCAGCGAATGATGAGCGCCAAGGACGAGAAGAATGCTATTTACTCTTCCCTCCTGTTTCAGATCGCACACTACTGCCTTAGACCTTGGCCTTGGATCATCGTGGCTTTGGCTTCACTCATGCTGTACCCCGACTTAGTCGACCCGAAAGAGGGCTATGTACTGGTGATGAAAGATTACCTGCCGTCCGGCGTAAGAGGGTTATTGTTGGTCGCTTTCTTGGCAGCCTACATGAGTACTATTTCTACTCAGTTGAATTGGGGTGCCTCATATCTAATCAACGATTTTTATGCTCCAATTACGAAAAAAACCAAGCTGCTGGGGCCATCAAGAATAGCAACTATTTTGATTGCTATCATTGGGCTCATCGTGACTACTCAAATCACCAGCATCTCTGGAGTTTGGCGATTCATCATGGAATGCGGAGCAGGACTCGGATTGGTATTGATCCTAAGATGGTACTGGTGGCGAGTAAATGCGTGGAGCGAAATCATAGCGACACTCGCTCCTTTCGTTGGATATTCAATTGCTCATTTCGGTCTGGATTGGGTTTTCCCGAATAGCTTCTTTTTCACCGTAAGCTTTACCACAATAAGTTGGATTCTAGTGACCTACCTGGCTCCTCAAACCGACCGATCGGTTTTGGAATCATTTTATAAAAAAATAAAACCTGCCGGCAATTGGAGACCTTTTTCGAATGCTGGTTTTAGTGTGTCATTAAGTCTGGTGGCTCTTTGGATTTGCGGAATTCTAATGGCCTACTCCCTCCTCTTTTTCATGGGCAACTGGATCTTTGGCCTAGGCAATTATTGGTACGGGATAGTTTTTCTCGTGTCGGCTTTTGTCTTTAGGCTGTTAATGCCCAAATTGACGCGTTAATCATTTCCAAAATTGATCGTTCAATACAACCATTCTCTCAAGCGACTCAACACCTTTGGGCTGGACGTGAGTACGCAACAATATGTGAGAGTAGAAACCGTCGATGAGCTTAGGGAAGTTTTCCTTGGACTCAAGTACCGAAATATTAAGAAAATGATTTTGGGTGGAGGGTCCAATGTCCTATTTACAAGAAATTGGCTGGGACTAGTGGCTCAAATGTGCATTCCTGGCGTGGAGGTAGTTAGTGAATCGGATGAACATGTGCAGGTAGCAGCGGGAGCGGGCGAGAACTGGCATCAGCTCGTACTCTGGGCTGTAGAGCGTGGCTTTGGAGGAATCGAAAATATGTCTTTGATTCCCGGCACAGTGGGCGCTGCACCCATGCAAAACATCGGAGCGTATGGCGTGGAAATCAAAGATGTCTTTCATTCACTGGAAGCAGTGGACTTGAAAACAGGAAAGATCGTTCGCTTCTACAGAGAGGACTGTTCATTTGGCTATCGCTACTCCATTTTCAAAGGAGAACAGAAGGGCAACTTCATCATCACGAAGGTGTTTTTGACACTGAACAAAAACCCGATTCTCAATACCTCCTACGGAGCGATAGAACAGACACTTGGCGAAATGGCCATTGATAAGCCGACCATCAAGGATGTGAGTCAGGCCGTGATCAATA
>CAYORY010000305.1:0-1773 GCA_964406435.1 uncultured Roseivirgaceae bacterium
TTACTGCTGATTTTGCTAAGAAAGCATTCGCCGCAATTGATGCAGACCCTGATGCACATTTTGAAGTTGATTTGGATGCCCAGACATTTACAATTGTCGGCACTGGAAACTCCATTGGATTCGACATCAGTGCCTATAAAAAGGAGTGCCTGCAAAACGGGTACGACGACATTGATTACCTCATCAACCTCAAAGACAAAATCGAAGCTTTCGAGGAAGCAAGAGCATGAAATTAGAAATCCTCGATACCACCCTTCGCGATGGCGAGCAAACCTCCGGCGTATCCTTTACGGTCGGGGAGAAGCTGTCCATTGCCAAGCTCATCCTTCAGGAACTGAAAGTGGATCGGCTCGAAATCGCCTCTGCGCGAGTGTCTGAGGGCGAGTACGAGGGGTCAAGGAAAATCATTGAGTGGGCAAAGGAAAAAGGGTTTTTGGAGCGAATTGAAATCCTGGGTTTTGTGGACGATGGTATTTCGCTCAACTGGATCGAGGAGGCCGGAGGAAAAGTTATCAACTTGCTCTGCAAAGGGTCCAGAAGGCACTGTGAAAAACAGCTTCGCAAAACTCCCGAGGAGCATCTAGAAGACATTATTGCCAATATCGAAGCTGCCGACAAACTGGACATCACTGTCAATGTGTACCTAGAGGATTGGTCAAACGGCATGATCGATGACCCACAATATGTGTTCAAGTTGGTTGAGGGCATTAGAAAAACCTCTGCCAAAAGAATAATGCTTCCCGATACCCTTGGCATATTGAATCACATGCAGGCAGGGGACTTCTGCCGTCAAATGGTTGAGCGATTCCCTGATGTCCATTTCGATTTCCACGCCCACAACGATTATGACCTCTCAGTGGCCAACGTGTATGAGGCCATAAAGGCAGGAGCAAAAGGCATCCACACTACCCTGAACGGATTGGGCGAAAGAGCAGGAAATGTGCCTTTGTCCAGTGTTATAGCCATCCTTCGCGATCACTTAAAGATTCCTGTGAATCTTGACGAAACCAAGCTCTATAAAGTGAGCAAAGTAGTGGAGTCCTATTCAGGGGTGCGCATCCCTTCAAACAAGCCTCTTATTGGAGAGTTTGTTTTCACACAGACGAGCGGTATTCATGCCGACGGAGACACCAAGGACAAGCTCTACCAAACAGACCTCAGCCCCGATAGGTTTGGCCGAAGCTACTCCTACGCACTCGGCAAGCTTTCTGGCAAGTCAAACATCCAAAAAAACCTGGACGTTCTGGGCATTCATCTGTCCAAGGAGGAAATGAAATTGGTCACCGATCGGATCATTGAACTCGGGGACAAAAAGGAATCCATCACCCAGGACGATCTTCCCTTTATAGTGAACGATGTGCTTGGAAACAGCATCACTGACCCCACTGTGGAGGTATTGAATTATCAACTTTCGGTAGCAAAGGGACTGAAATCCACAGCGACCATTTCACTTGCCATTGAAGGAATAGTGCAGGAGCAAACCGCTTCTGGTGACGGCCAATACGATGCATTCATGAATGCGCTCGGCGAAATCTACCAACGACTTGGCCGATCATTCCCACGGCTCATTGATTACGAAGTGCACATTCCGCCAGGCGGAAATACCGACGCACTTGTCGTCACCACCATCACCTGGGATCAGGAAGGAAGGATATTTAAGACGCGAGGACTGGACTCTGATCAGGCCATTGCCGCCATCAAAGCAACCACCCGCATGCTGAACATAATTGAGACAAAAGAAAAAGTACATGAATCATAAGATTGCAAAGTTGC
>CAYORY010000306.1:0-1772 GCA_964406435.1 uncultured Roseivirgaceae bacterium
ACCATTCATATAAATTGCACTTCAAAAGGAACCGAGCAAGCTGATGTCATCGTTACGAGACTTATTTTTGCTCAAAATTTAAACATAGAATTCTACGCAGATGAATTTTCTTAGAAATGTCTTAGCCACCATCGTCGGTTTGTTACTTTTTATAGGCCTTTCGTTTGGCTTGCTTTTTATCGTGGTGCTGGCCTCATCATCGGACGAAGTACCGACAGTGAAGGAGAAATCAGTCCTTTATATTCCTTTATCGGGAATGGTAGTGGAGCAGGTGATTGAGAATCCATTCAATGAAATACTGGGTGACGCAGCTACCCAGCTAGACATTCGATCAATCATTAAATCAATCGAGGCAGCCAAAACGGATGAGAAGATTGAGGGGATTTATATTGAGACCAAATTCATTCAAGCAAGTTTTGCATCACTTCAGGAGATTCGCGACGCAATTCTAGACTTTAAGGAATCGGGCAAATTCGTCTACGCATATGGTGAGTACATTAGCGAGGCAGACTACTACATAGCTTCGGTAGCCGATTCTGTTTTCCTGAATCCTGAAGGTTCGCTGGAATTCAACGGACTATCAGCCAACATCATGTTCTACAAAGGCCTGTTTGACAAATTGGACATCAAGCCGGTGATTTTCAGAGTGGGTGAGTTCAAAAGCTATGTGGAGCCGTACACCCGCAAGGACATGAGTGAGGAGAATAAGCTACAATACTCCGAATTGTTAAATTCTGTCTATGATTTCTACCTAAGCGAAGTGGGTGTTACCAGAAATATTGACGCTACGGCTTTGGAAGATATTTCTGACAAAATGAAAATCAATTTCGCCCAAGATGCAGTGGAGTTCGGTTTGGTAGATCAAGTCGTCTACGAAGACGAAGTGAAAACAAGACTCAGAAAGAAATTGGATATAGCAGAAGATCGCAAGATCAATTTCATGGGGATTTCCAAGTATGCTCAGGTAGTGAAATCCAAGGTAGAAGGTAAGAAAGAGAAGATTGCCATCATCGTGGCAAATGGAGCGATAGTCCCAAGTGGAGATGACGAATCTGTAGGAGGCGAGCAATACGCCAGATACATCAGAGAGGCTCGTGAAGATGACAATATCAAAGCAATCGTACTTCGGGTGAATTCCCCGGGTGGAAGTCTCCTTGGCTCGGACATGATCTGGCGAGAAGTAATGCTTACAAAAGGCGTGAAGCCGATCATCACTTCCATGGCAGGGGTAGCCGCCTCAGGTGGGTACTACATCGCTATGGCAACTGATACCATCGTTGCACAACCAAATACTATCACAGGATCTATCGGGATTTTTAGCATGTTGGTTAACATGGAAGATTTTCTTGACAATAAAATCGGCATTACTCACGATGTGGTGGGTACAGGAGACTACTCCGACTTCATCACCATTACGAGGGAATTCACCGAGTATGAAAATGAGGTGATGCAAAAAGGAGTGGAGAAAGGGTATGAAACATTCACCATCAAAGTAGCCGAAGGTAGAGGAATGGCGGTGGAGGACGTATTGGCCATAGCTGGTGGAAGGGTGTGGAGTGGATTGCAAGCGAAAGAAAATGGATTAGTAGATGTGCTGGGAAGCTACGATGATGCCATTGCCATCGCAGCAGCCAAAGCGGGAATCGAAGAATACAGCCTGGCGATGTATCCCCGTCAAAAGCCTTTCTTCGAAAAATTAATGTCGGATTTGGGTAATCAATCGGGCTCCATTTTAGGCAAAGATCATATACTTGCAAAGTACGAGCAGCAAC
>CAYORY010000307.1:0-1755 GCA_964406435.1 uncultured Roseivirgaceae bacterium
TGGGAAGTTTACTATTTTCACCAAGATGTAGAATTCAGCGATCCACGGTTGGTAACCGAATCAGCCAAGGCGTGTTGCAGTAATTAAGAACAGAACTGAGCGGTGGCGCTCGACAGGAATGAACAAATTATATCCAGAAATAGAGGCGTTTATCAAAACCCTTCCCGGCACGACTCCACTCACGGCCAGGCGTCAGAAAATGCTGCAGGAAGTATCGGCATTCATTTATAAGAAGCAACAAGCAGATGACGTAGCTGAGTTGGTGTTTATCTGCACACACAATAGCCGAAGGAGTCATTTTGCCCAACTATGGGCAGCAATTGCTGCGCATTATCATGGTATAGAAAACGTGCTCACCTTCTCTGGAGGCACGGAGGCCACAGCCTTTCACCCAAACGCCGTGGCGGCCATGGAGCGGGCGGGCTGTAAGATTCAAAAAGGGGTCGGCAATAACCCCGTTTATCTGGTGAAATTCTCCGATTCTCATCCCGGTTGTCAGGCCTTCTCCAAAAAGTACGGTGATAAATACAACCCCAAGAATAAGTTTTGTGCAGTGATGACCTGCACTGATGCGGATGAAGCGTGCCCTGTGGTATTGGGAATGGAAAAGCGCGTGTCACTTACCTACGATGATCCCAAAATTTCGGACGGTACGAAGCTCGAAGCACAGAGGTATGACGAACGCTGCAGACAGATTGCCATGGAGATGTTCTACATGATCAGTCATGTAGGTGCTCTTTCTTTCCACTAAAACAAACATATCTCCTTTGCTGTTACTTCGTTTTGTGGTTCGATTTCACAGCATATTTTTGCACCCTCTAAAAACTGAAGGAAAAAACACATGGAAGAGCAGATCAATCCAGACTTAGTAAAGGAACATCAGGAGAAAATCCAAAAGGTGATCGATGAGGTAGGAAAAGTCGTAGTGGGACAAAGACGAATGGTCGACCGCCTCTTAATCGGTTTGTTCACTCAGGGTCATATTTTGCTGGAGGGAGTACCAGGTATCGCCAAGACGTTGACAGTAAATACACTTGCTGAGGTTTTACATCTCGATTTTCAAAGGATTCAATTTACGCCCGACTTGCTTCCATCTGATTTGGTTGGGACAATGATCTACAATCAGAAGAAGGCGGAGTTTGAAGTAAAGAAAGGCCCCATCTTCGCCAACATGATTTTGGCCGATGAGGTTAACAGATCGCCAGCCAAAGTTCAATCCGCTCTTTTGGAAGCCATGCAAGAGAAGACCGTCTCTATCGGCGAAGACACCTTCCAGCTTGATCGACCATTCTTAGTGATGGCCACCCAGAACCCCGTGGATCAGGAAGGCACGTATCCTTTACCTGAGGCACAAATGGACAGGTTTATGCTGAAAGTTTTTGTGGATTACCCTTCCAAAGATGAGGAGCTAGAGGTCATGAGAAGAATGGCCAACCTTTCGTTCAACGCTGATCTTCAGACTGTTCTGTCCAAGGACGACATTTTTGCCATCAGGGATGAAATCAATGCTGTGAAGGTGTCGGAGGCTATAGAAAAATACATAATCGAGCTGGTGTATGCCACCCGAAATCCTAAGGACTATAAGATGGATCATGAAGCCCAGTACGTCCAGTTTGGTGCCTCTCCCAGAGCGTCTATCAACTTAAACCGAGCGGCCAAAGCCGTTGCTTTCTTCGACGGTCGAGATTTCGTTTTACCAGAGGATATTAAGGAGATTGCAGACGATGTGCTGAACCACAGAATCCTACTAAATTA
>CAYORY010000308.1:0-1753 GCA_964406435.1 uncultured Roseivirgaceae bacterium
GGTAATGGCCTCACGAAGTGAACCGGCACCAGAGTCATTGGTATTGGTCACTTCAAATTGAGAAAAGGCTTGAATGGCAAACAACATTGCCACAATGGACGTCCAAATCTTCATATTAGGTGGTTAGAGTAAGTGCGATCAATTAGTCCTGACGTTTGGTACATTCATAGCCGATTGCCGGTTCAGTAACTTACTAATTTTCAGTAACAATTTGATTTGTCGGCAGGCATATATCCCCCAAATCGAGCATGGCATTAATCAAACTGACTTTTTCGAAGGACGAAAGATGTTCGACTTTTATGTCCATTTCCTGAAGGGTTCCCTGCTCTAAAAGTTGTGCTCGACGAACCCCTGACAAGAGTGGTTGCTTGGGTGTCCACCAGTTGCTCCCATCGAAAAAGGCGAGATTAGAATAGGAGGAGTCGGTGATCAGGCCATCTTTCATGATGATGATTTCGTCAGCGGTTGAATTTTTTAGGAGATCATTCAACTGAGCCCGATCCGCATACTTGAAGGAGTAATCGATATCCGCATATACTACCTCAAATGACTGAATGTTCTTTGGCTCGTAAGGCGTGCGCTCCACATGATGACTTTTGCCATCGTACACCACCCGTAATTTCTGCCTGCCGCTATCCTCCGAAGGAGTTAGCACTGCGGACAAATCCAGCGGTTTGGTTCCAGGATAAAAAGCCGAGAACGTTCGATTGACTCGAGCCTGATGGTATCTGAGCAGGTGATAGTACCCGCCTTCAAATCGTATGGTTTCAATGAATCGGGACATAGATTTTGTCAATGTATTCCTGATACTCCTTTTCCAAAATAGAAAATGCCGTAATGCCTCCTCCGCTTCGATAAAACAGCCGATTATCGCGCTGCTCAATAAATCGAATCATCACGCCAGAATCCAGACTTTTGCCATCAAAGTGTCCACAAACTCCGGTATAAAATCCCCGATTTTGGTGCTCGACAGATTGGATAATTTCAACCGTTTTGGATTTGGGGGCTCCACAAATGGAGCCCGCAGGCAAGAGCGAGAAAAGCAGATCACCAAGTGTGTGCCTCCATGACTCATCTAACTCACCTACTACTTCAGAACTTACCTGAAGCAGTTTACCTTTTTCGGTCTGGATTTCATCGATGTACCTGAACCGTTCCACTCGTACATCGGTCGCAATTTGGCTCAGGTCATTCCTGATCAGATCCACAATGGTGACATGCTCGGCGAGCTCTTTTGGGTCGTCAAGAATTTGCTCTCCTGCATTAGGCAAAAAAGCATCGATGGTGCCTTTCATCGGGAAGGAGCGAACCTGATTTTCTGATATAGAAATGAAAATCTCTGGCGAAAAGCAAACGAACTGATCTGCGAATCGAAGTTTGTATTTAGCTCGGGTCGAGTGAAAAACATCCGTCAGCGAACCTTCACAATGGACGGGGGTTTCGAACGTCAGGTTCGTGAGGAAGGAGTTTCCGTACTTGATTTCTCCTACTACCTTTTCAAACGCCAGACCAAAAGTTTCAATGCGGATGGGCTGCTTTTCAAGTTTGATTTTTAAGATGTTCTTCGGAAGCGAGTTAGCGACTCCATTGAAATCGTATAGCACTTCTTCGGGTGATACATCTTCCAATTTTTTAATGAAAATCTCCTCAGCCAGAAAATCCGTGAAGAACAAAAAAGGCACACCTTGTGCGCCCCATTCATTCATCAATTGGATAGCTTCACTCTTTGTCCTCATTCTTTTTGGGGACAAAT
>CAYORY010000309.1:0-1734 GCA_964406435.1 uncultured Roseivirgaceae bacterium
CCATTTACTATACGCTTTCGCATTTCAGCAAATTCATCAGGCCACAGGCCAAAGTTATCGGTGCAGAAAGTACGGAGGGGACATTAATGGTCACAGCTGCCCAAAATCCTGATGGATCGATCGCAGTGGTCATTCTTAATCAAGGCACAGATCCTGTGGATTTTACCCTTCAAATAGCCGAACAGTCTGAAGTGCTTTCAATAAGCGCACAGGCCATACAGACAATTGTGATACCTAACCAAACCAACTAATCCATGTCACCACACTTTGAAACTCCTGAAAGGGATCGAGTTCCGGTAGGTCAGAAATTCGCCTACGGTACGGGAAATTTAGTGCTCAATTTGCTGCCGGCTTCTCTGAACATTTTCATGTTCTTCTTAGTCACAGGATTCGGCATGGATCCTTTTCTGGCCGGTCTTCTTGGCGGACTTCCCAGGATTTTTGATGCCCTTACTGACCCCATCATGGGATTCATCACCGATAATACCAAGTCCAAGTGGGGCAGGAGAAGGCCATACATTGTCATTGGAGCCATTTTGAGTGGAGTCATTTTCATATTGCTGTGGCAGTTGGACGATAGCAATTCGCAGAATTACAACTTCGTGTACTTCCTCGTGCTGTCCATGATCTTCACCATTGGCAACACCATATTCGCTACACCATTTGTGGGGCTCGGTTATGAAATGACCTCAGATTACAATGAGCGCACAAGACTTATGGCTTTTGCGCAGACCATGGGACAAGTGGCATGGATGATCGTTCCGTGGTTTTGGGCACTTGTTGCTAACCCCGATTTCTTCGCCAATCAGGCAGAAGGCGTGCGTACCGTTTCTATTGTAGTAGGGGCAGCCTGTATCATACTAGGTGTACTTCCCGGCCTTTATTGCAAAGGGATAGACTCCAAAAACATGGAGAATCGTGCCAACCTCAGTCTGAGTCAGCTATGGGTGAACCTAAAAAGTTTGATTAACAGCTTCAAGCAAATATTCAAGAACGTTCCATTTTTAAGACTCTGTGGTACTACCTTCCTGGTTTTCAACGGTTTTCAAATAGTATCCGGATTTTCATTTTACATCATTGTTTTCTACATGTTCGGTGGGGATTATGGCCTCACGGGTACTTGGCCGGCATGGTTTGGAACCATCAGCGCTGCAGCTACTGCCTTTCTGGTTATTCCTATCATTACCTGGATGGCCAATAATTGGGGAAAGAGAAATGCCTTCATTGTTTCCACTGTCATTTCCATTGTGGGTTATGCACTCAAGTGGTGGGGCTTCAATCCTGAAAATCCATGGATGATTTTCATGCCCATACCCCTTATGTCATTTGGCATTGGTGGCTTATTTACACTAATGATGAGTATGACAGCAGACGTTTGCGACCTTGATGAACTGGACAATGGGATGCCTCGCAAGGAGGGAACCTTTGGTGCCATCTATTGGCTCATGGTCAAGTTGGGAAATGCATTGGCGCTTATTCTTGCAGGTCTTGTATTGAACTTAGTAGGTTTTGAAGCGGGTGCTGCTATCCAAACGGCTGAGTCCATGACTCAACTCCGAATCGCTGATATTATCATCCCGGCCAGCACCGCTTCCCTCGCAATTATTGTCATGTGGAAATACGACCTCACAGAGGAAAGGGCACGAAAAATCAAAAAGGAACTGGTAGAGCGCAGAGGTGAACTTTAAAATTTTAACAAAAGCAATATGTCTTTAAGAGAAGGTAGATTTCTAT
>CAYORY010000310.1:0-1712 GCA_964406435.1 uncultured Roseivirgaceae bacterium
GTCTGGTAGAAAAAATGAAAATGGAAGAAGTGACGTCAGATTCTGACGACACGGCACTCAATCATGTCACCCGTCTGAACCAACTCATCTCGGACAATCTATAATCTTCTTGGTCCAATACCCAGGTCGTTAGCTAACTAACCTGAATCAAATGGACATACTAGCAATAGGAATTGGAGTCGGTGCGCTCATACTCGGCATGATCATCGGCAAAGTCGTTCTTGGAGGCTCCAAAATCAAAGAAGCGAAAGCTGAGCGAGACCGTCTCATCAAGGAAGCCCACTCCACAGCCGAGCAACTCAAGAAAGACAAAATGTTGGAGGCCAAAGAGCATTTTATCAAACTAAAATCAGAGTTTGAGGAAGAGGCTTCTCGAAAGAAAAATCTGATCATCACCAACGAGAATAAGATCAAGCAGCGAGAGGCCAATGTAAACAAGCAGATAGAGCAAGCCAAACGCGCGGAGGCTGAGGTGAACGAACTAAAGCACAAACTCTCCACCCAGCTGGAAATAATAAAGGCCCGAAAGGAAGAATACGAAAACCTGAAGGACCAGCAAATCAATATCCTCGAGAAGGTAGCCAATATCAGTGCCGAAGATGCCAGGGAGCAGCTCGTGGAAACACTGAAGGGCGAGGCACAAACCAAAGCGACCGCCTACATCAAGGACATAGTGGAAGAAGCCAAACTCACCGCCACCAAGGAAGCTAAGAAGGTGGTAATTGAATCCATCCAACGGACGGCCACTGAGCATGCCATAGAAAACTGCGTGTCCATCTTCAACATTGAAAGTGACGACATCAAAGGAAAGATAATTGGACGTGAAGGACGAAACATTCGTGCGTTGGAAGCGATGACAGGTGTGGAGATAATTGTGGACGATACCCCGGAGGCCATTATCATTTCGGGCTTTGATCCTGTGCGTCGTGAGATTGCAAGACTCAGTTTGCACCGCCTTGTCCAGGATGGAAGGATTCACCCTGCGAGGATTGAGGAGATAGTAGAAAAAACGACAAAGAACATCGAGGATGAGATTGTAGAAATTGGAGAACGCACCGTCATTGATTTGGGAGTTCATGGCTTACATCCTGAACTCATCAAGATGGTCGGTCGCATGCGATTCCGCTCATCGTATGGTCAGAACTTGCTACAGCATTCGCGCGAAGTGGCTAACCTCTGTGCTACCATGGCATCAGAACTTGGCGTCAGTTCCAAGCTGGCGAAGCGGGCGGGATTGCTTCATGACATTGGGAAGGTGTGGACGGAAGAACCGGACAAGCCTCACGCAATTGTGGGAATGGAGTTAGCTCAGAAGTACAAGGAAAATGCAGAAGTATGCAATGCCATTGGGGCGCACCACGACGAGATAGAAATGACCTCCTTGATTTCACCACTGGTTCAGGCATGCGACGCTATCTCCGGTAGCCGACCGGGTGCCCGACGTGAGATCATAGAACAGTACATCAAGCGATTGAAAGATTTGGAAGCACTTGCTCTTGGCTTTGATGGCGTGAACAAATGCTACGCCATTCAAGCGGGGCGCGAGCTACGCGTGATGGTGGATGCTGAAAGCGTTTCCGATAAAATAGCCGGAGAATTGTCCTTTAATATTTCTCAAAAAATAGAAAAAGAGATGCAATACCCCGGGCAAATCAAAGTGACGGTGATAAGAGAAACGAGAGCCATTGCTTTCGCCAAATAAAAAATATCTC
>CAYORY010000311.1:0-1690 GCA_964406435.1 uncultured Roseivirgaceae bacterium
AGGGTTCCCCTAACATTGAGCGAGGTACCTTTTTTAAAATCCTGCAAAATGCCGGAGGCACTTTAAATGCGAATACCAGTTTTGATAGAACCTTCTATTTCGAAACTCTTCCATCGCATTATCTCGAATTAGGGCTTTATATGGAATCGGAACGAATGCTCCACGCTACCATCGACTCCACAGGAGTTGCCACCCAAAAGGAGGTTGTAAAAGAGGAGAAAAGGACCCGAATTGACAACCAGCCCTACATGTCCTTCCAGGCAGAAATGTTCGGAGCGGCCTACCAAGGCACACCCTACGCCTGGACTCCCATAGGCTCGTTCGAAGACATTGATGCAGGAACGGAAGAGGATTTTAAAGACTTTTTTGCCACATTCTACGTGCCCAACAATGCTACCCTAGCCGTGGCTGGTGACATTGATATTGCCAAGACCAAACAACTTATCAATGACTACTTCGCCTCTATTCCGAAGGGAACAAAGGAAATTCCAAGACCGAAAATCGAGACGCCAGATCTTGGCGGTGAAGTCTCAAAGGAAGTATTTGACAATATTCAACTTCCTGCGGTTTTCCAAGGATACCGAATGGCTGAGCAAGGATCGGATGATTACTATGCCATGCAAATGTTGACCACCTTACTTTCCGGAGGTCAAAGTTCAAGGTTTCAAAAAGAGATTGTCGATGAACAACAGTTAGCTGCTTTCGTTGGTTCTTTTCCATTCGCCTTGGAGGACGGTGGCCTTTTTATCACACTTGGATTGGTGAACATGGGCAAGACACCAGAAGAATTGGCCGATGCAATGGACGCAGAAATAGCAAGAGTCCAGAACGAGCCAATTCCTGATAAGGAATTTCAAAAATTGAGAAATCAGATAGAGAACAACTTCGTTTCTTCCAATAGCACTGTGCAAGGAATCGCCGAAAGTCTGGCCGATTACTACGTGTATTTTGGTGACGCCAACCTTATCAACTCAGAGATCGACCGATACATGGCAGTGACCAAAGAAGACATCATGAGGGTTGCCAAAAAATATCTGGTTCCTGAAAATAGAGTGAGTCTCACATACTTACCAAAATCCGCTCAGAAAACCCCTGAGGATACTGAATTAGATGCTGATCAATAATTTCAAAAGACTAGAAACCATGATTATTAGAAAAATATTAGCGATACTTTTTGTAGCGACCTCAGCAGTAGGATTCGCACAAGTAGATAGAAGTAAGCTGCCTGAACCCGCCACTCCAAGGCCAATCGAAATTGGGGACTTTGAGACCATGGAGCTTAAAAATGGCTTGAAAGTATTCATCATCGAAAACCACAAACTTCCACGAGTAAGTTACAGTCTTCGATTCGATCGGGATCCGCTTCTCGAAGGAGACAAAACAGGCTACCTAAGTATGATAGGTGAGATGCTGAGAGCTGGAACCGAGACAAGAACCAAAGCCCAACTCGATGAGGAAATCGATTTTCTGGGAGCTTCCATCTCAGCCGGCTCTTGGTCCGTATTCGGATCAGGTCTATCCAAGTACAATGAGAAGATTCTTGAATTGATGACGGATATTGTTTTCAACCCAACCTTCCCCGAATCGGAGTTGGAAAAACTGCGAACGCAAACCCTTTCCGGTCTGGCAGCCAACAAGGAAGACCCAAATGCCATTGCGGGAAATCTCAATTCCAGGATCGTCTATGGTG
>CAYORY010000312.1:0-1675 GCA_964406435.1 uncultured Roseivirgaceae bacterium
ATCTCATTTCATTAAGAATTTCAAGGCATTTACCGGAGAGGAGCCATCAAAATATGGATTCAGTAATGAAACGCTCGCCAATTTCTTTCTCAACAAATAGGTCGCATTTTTACAATATAGCGAGTGTGGATAGCCCTAATCTTGTCCTAAAAAATGAAAACAACAGTCATTCTTTTCACACTACTTCTCACATCTTCAGTGCAAGGTCAGAAACTTAAGGACTTCAAATGGCTTGAAGGAACCTGGGAAAGACAGGGCACAAAAGCTGGTTCTACCGCCTTCGAATCCTGGACGTATTCTAATGATGGCTTGAAAGGAAAAGGACTTACACTTAAGGGAGCCGACACGGTTTTTGTTGAGAGGCTGAGCCTGATCAAGAAGGACAATAAGCTTTTCTACGTTGCGGAGGTCAGTCACAACGCTGAACCCACTTATTTTGAAATCACCTCAGTTTCAAAGACGGGCTTTATCTGCGAGAATCCTGACCATGACTTCCCTAAGAAAATTGAATATGCTCTCAGTGGAAATGAGATGACGGCTACCATCTCTGGCAATGGGAAAGAAATTCCTTTTTTATTCAAAAAGTTGGATGAGTAGCAGCGAAGAGGACAACAAATATCACCAGCAGGGCAGGAATCAAACCGCACGTTAGCCGAACATCTGAGTAATTCTTTTCCATAACCACGATCAACGACAGGCCAATGATGATAATGGAAAACACATTTCTAAAGGAGTGGAGATTTCCAAAAATTCTGTGAGTGTACTGGCTGCTTCTTAAGTGAACCCTTGTCGGAATCTTGAAAATGGCTGAGTAAACAACGGCCAATCGCAGATCTCCGGTTCGCTGATGCTCTTTTAACAACCCTTCCTCGGCAAGGAATCTCGCATGCGGAAGATTTACCTCCGTCACATGTCTGCTCGGTTCTATGGATTTGGCTAAAAAATCTTTTTCTCCACCTTGATAGTAATAATCAATGGTGAAAAGCACCCCGATAAGAAGAAAGAAATAGCAAACCTTGCGCTCCACCCGATAAAACTTGATTTTGAGCTTGATCAAGTTTTCCAGTTTTTCTCTTTCTTCGTGCGCCTTTTTGTGGAGGTATTCTCTTCGATATTTTTCAGCGGGCGTTTCTTCCCGCGGTTTATCAATGACAATTCCTTCTAGCCCCGAATCGTATATATGCCTAGTGTAAGGGTCCGTCAGTGTTTCATAGGCCAGGTTGATTTGTCGAATGCGCTCTTTAGCATCTGGCGCATTGCTCACATCAGGGTGGTATTTCTTGACCAGGTCTCGATAAGCAATTTTTAGTTCCTGCCTGGTCGCCGTTTTGGGGACACCCAAAGTCTCATAATGAGTCATCGACTCGAATTTATATCAGGTTTTTGAGTGGTGCTCCTATTACTGAAAGTCATCACCATTTTCATTTCTACCACGACCTCCCACCAGATAGAATTTTCAAGAGAAAAATGAGGAAAAAGCGAAAATTATTTTCAATAACTCGCAGACATTACTTCAATTTTCTCATGGAAACCAACAAAAAACCTGCATTTATTCACATTTTAGGCTACTTATCCACATTGTGGTAAAAAGTGGGAAGAAGTGGGGGAAAATGTAAAATCTTTCTATATTTTTGTCTCGGTGGTTTATATTTTTCAAGGCTCTTATGGCTTTTTT
>CAYORY010000313.1:0-1661 GCA_964406435.1 uncultured Roseivirgaceae bacterium
TATGGGCAAATGCATTTTATTGGCATGCAGAAGTTCGATCCTTCTTTTCAGTGATTCTTTAAAGGATAGGTCCCCGTTCATCCCCTGGTCAGTGATGTCCTGGATTCGCTTCAGGTTTTCATCCTTGGCAGGCTTGCCGTCCAGAGAAATCTCACACAACACATCCAGTGCTTCTACCTTCGTGAAGGTGCTGTCAAAGTCAATAATATAGTGTTGCTGTTTTTGCATTAAATTTCAGCTTTCATTCATCAAACCAGCTAAATGTTTCACTCAGCTTTTCGCCAGGTTACAATCTTTTCTTTGCTTTTTCTGTTGATTCCTTTTGCGTGGGGACAATCTCCCATGGCTCTTGAAAACAAGATCGACGGGATAGTGACGCGAGCCATCCAACAACAGGCATTTCCGGGGTGTGTTGTCTATGCAGCGCGCAAAGGAAAACCATTTTTCTCAAAAGCGTATGGTCATCACACCTATGATAGTACACTAAAAACCAATTTGAAAACCATCTATGATTTGGCCTCCATTACGAAGGTCGCCGCATCCACCCTTTGTATTATGAAATTATACGAGGATAACCTACTCAATTTGGATGCGCCTATAGATACATATGTCAAAGGACTGGGATCAGCCATGGGGAGCCTGACCATTCGCGAAATGCTTGCCCATCAATCGGGCCTGCCTCCCGGGGTTAATTTTTTGAGCAAACTGAAAGAAGGAGGGGAGTTCCAAAAAAGGACGCTGAGCTACGTGAAGACCACCGAGTACCCCTACCGAATGGGGCGGTCACTCTACGCCTATCATGACCTCTATCCTGTCATTAAGGATTACATCAGTAAGGTGGAAGTCTCCGATGAAAAGAAATACAAATATTCAGGACTTTTCTTTTATATCGTCCCAGAGCTGGTTTATAACCTCACGGGGCAGTCGTTTATCTCCTACCTTCAGAATACTTTCTACAATCCAATGAATGCTGAAACGCTCACATTCAATGCAGGAAGAAAATTTGAGGATTATGAAATAGCCCCGACGGAGTTGGATGACTATTTCAGAATGGAGCTGGTTCATGGAACGGTTCATGACGAGGGTGCGGCACTGCTCAGGGGGATTTCAGGCAATGCCGGACTTTTTGGCAATGTGGAGGATCTGGCCAAGGTTTGGCAAATGCTCCTGAATGATGGCGAATTTGAAGGTACTCGGTACCTCAAGCCAAGCACGATCCACTACTTCACCAGCATTCAATATCCACAAAATGATAATCATCGAGGGTTGGGATTTGACAAAATTCTATTTGAGTACAATCCAGAGCTGAGTCACTATGCTGCGTCCGCAAGCATAAGAAGCTTCGGGCACTATGGGTTCACGGGGATCATGGTTTGGGCAGATCCGGATGAGGATCTACTGTTTATTTTGATGTCCAATAGGGTGCATCCATCACGCGACCACAACAATCTGAAAGACTTGAGAATCCGACCGGCACTTCATCAGGCCATGTACGATCACATTTTATCAGTCGATTAATTTTTTGATAGAATGATTCTAAATAACATTTCCATCTTATTGGCATACCCAATTAATCTATTGATTTTCAATCTTTTAAAAATCGATCGTCTAGATTGGCCTCAAAAGAGAAAATGGCCTGTAAATTCTATTGTGAAATACGA
>CAYORY010000314.1:0-1611 GCA_964406435.1 uncultured Roseivirgaceae bacterium
TACTCCATTAGTCAGAAAATCACGGTGGAGAATGACACCTATTTTTATAACTGGGCGGTGGAACTGTCTGATGAAAGAAGCTCACAGATTACCGTGCTGATAAGGAAAGAGGGCAGTGCCATTGCAGACAGATTGGCTTTACCTTTTGTTGAGACTAGGTTGGAGTCATCTGCCAAGCGGCTGATAAATGAACTCAGAAGCACGATCAATACACACCTGGATATTACCAATGTGCGTATTGAAGGCATGGTAGATTTTGATTCAACATTCTGTGTCTACCTCCCGGTACAAGCCACACAATACGGCAAGGCCTACGGAATGATGCGTCACTATAGTGCACTTAGCTTTTTTGTATCAGACAATGATTTAGAGCCCAGTGGAGTACCTATTGTGGAGATTACCTCTTGGAAGATGAGTACTGATAATCTTACGTTTAATTTTTGCTATCCAATTCGATTCCAAGCTGAGCTGCCAAACGATTCAATTTTCAGATACAAATGGATTCCAAAACAAAAAACTATAAAGGCCATTTATAATGGCAACTACATAACCTCCGATAGGGCTTGGTTTGAGCTCTTGAATTACGCCAATCAAAAAGACCTAAAAGTATCTCCAAGACCAATTGAAGTTTTCCACGACAATCCTAATTTTGGAAATAATGAAAAAAATTGGAAGGCGGAAATATTTCTTCCACTTAACTCAACCGAATGATGAAAAAAGTATTGACAATCCTAGCTCTCAGTTGCCTGTTGTTTTCAGGGTGTGAAAAAAGCACAGAGTATATCCAAACCCTGGAGGATCGTGAGATGATGAACCTCTCCATGAAGCAGCTCACTGATGTCATCGTACATGACATTTTTTCTCCACCGGTGGCTAGCCGGATTTACTCCTATTCAAGTATTGCAGCCTATGAAGCCA
This sequence comes from uncultured Roseivirgaceae bacterium, assembly GCA_964406435.1. Classification (GTDB taxonomy): domain Bacteria; phylum Bacteroidota; class Bacteroidia; order Cytophagales; family Cyclobacteriaceae; genus JAAEPI01. The sequence continues at coordinate 919 of CAYORY010000314.1, forward strand.
TGAGAGCTGGTAAGCCAGCCGAGTACCGAACATTGGCAGGACAAATCACCGATCTTCAAGAATTACCAGCACCCGAAAATGAGGATATTAATTTCAATTTGGCAAGCCTTCATGCCTTTCTCACCGTGGGAACTGCCCTCATCTTTTCGGAGGACAAAATGAAGGACTATCAAAGTCGACTCTATGAAAAGCTGGATGAACAAGGCCTGCCATCTTCTGTCAAAGATTCTTCAATAGAGTACGGCCAAAAAGTCGCCGAACATATATTGAAATGGGCAGATAGAGATATGTACAAACAAACAAGAACATTCCCGCAATACACCATTCAGGATGAAGCGCACCTGTGGAAGCCAACCCCTCCTGATTACATGCAAGGAATAGAACCTCACTGGAACAAAATTCGAACTTTAGTATTAGACTCAGCAAGGCAATTTGAACCGGTAGACCCCTTCCCGATGAGTTTGGATGAGGAGACTACCTTTTTTAAGCAGCTTAAGGAAGTTTATGATGTAGGGGTAAATTTGGACGAAGAGCAAACAGAAATAGCTAAGTTCTGGGATTGCAACCCGTACGTCTCACACCATCGAGGACATGCCATGTTTGCCACTAAGAAAATCACTCCAGGTGGCCACTGGATCGGAATTACTGCGATTGCCTCAAGAATGGCCAATAGCACTTTTGAGGAAACCGTCA
>CAYORY010000315.1:0-1514 GCA_964406435.1 uncultured Roseivirgaceae bacterium
CTATATTATTGACTTTGACAGCACCTTCACTAAGGTGGAAGCACTGGATGTTTTGTGCGAGATTTCTTTAGAAGGCAAACCCGGCAAGGACATAAACCTGAAGCAAATTCAGGACATCACGGATCAGGGAATGAACGGGGATCTATCCTTTAAAGAATCTCTGAAAAGAAGGATCGAACTTTTGCAAGCAAACAAAATACACTTGCCCATATTGGTGGAGAAGCTGAGCGGCCAGGTTTCAGATTCCTTTAAGCGAAACAAAGAGTTCGTGAAAAAATATGCCGATCACATTCTGATCGTATCGAGTGGTTTCAAAGACTTCATCGCGCCCATTGTGGAGAGCTACGGCATCACGGCTGATAAAGTATATGCCAATGAGTTCGTTTACGATGATTCAGATAACATTATCGGTTTCGACGAGACCAACCCTCTTGCGCAAGACAATGGCAAGCCTGAGCTTATCCGTCGGATGAATCTGGAAGGTGAAGTATTTGTACTCGGGGATGGATATACTGATTATGAAATTCGGAAGGCCGGACTGGCGCATAAGTTTTATGCCTTCACTGAAAATGTAAGACGACAAAAGGTGCTTCAATTCGCGGATCACGAAGCACCCAATCTAGATGATTTTTTATACGCTAATAAAATGGACAGAGCACTCTCATTTCCAAAAAACAGAATCAATGTGTTGGTTTTGGAAAACATTCATACCAATGCATTTGACAAACTAAAGGATGAAGGATATTCAGTGAAATATCACACCTCGGCTATGAGCGAGGAAGAATTGATGGTCGCCATTGAGGATGTTTCCATTCTATGCATTCGCTCAAAGACCAACGTCACGGATAAGGTGCTAAAAAAGGCCAAAAGATTAATGGCCGTGGGCGCTTTTTGTATTGGGACGAATCAAATCGATCTGGAAAAATGCCTGGAAATGGGTGTGGTCGTTTTCAATGCTCCTTTTTCTAATACCCGCTCTGTGGTGGAGCTAGCCATAGCCGAGATGATCATCCTCATGCGAAACCTGCCCGACAAATTCGTGGCGATGCATCAGGGCCAGTGGGAGAAATCCGCCGTAGGCAGCCAGGAGGTTCGAGGCAAAACACTCGGCATAGTGGGGTATGGAAACATCGGCACCCAGCTTTCTGTACTCGCAGAGGCCATGGGCCTCCATGTATGCTATTACGATATAGAAGAAAAACTTGCCCTAGGCAATGCCCAAAAAATGGATTCCCTTGAGGATTTATTAAAAGCCTCAGATATTGTGTCACTACATGTCGATGGTCGGGCAGACAACCACAACATCATTGGCAAGAATGAATTTGATCAAATGAAGGATGGGGTGGTATTCATCAATCTAAGCAGAGGGCATGTCGTAGAAATCGAGGCATTGAAAGAAGCGATTGTATCCGGCAAAGTGCGAGGCACCAGCGTGGATGTGTTTCCCGAAGAGCCTAAGAACAATGACGATCCATTTGTGAGTTCATTGATTGGGATGAAGAACACGCTACTCA
>CAYORY010000316.1:0-1503 GCA_964406435.1 uncultured Roseivirgaceae bacterium
TTCTCCGATCCCATCACTGTTGACGAGAGAGCCCTCTCCCCTTGTGTTCATTCCATTCTGGCCGCCAAACTTGGTTATGAAGAAAAAGCCTACGAGATGTATTCACGCTCAGCACGACTGGATTTGGATGACTACAACAACGACACGGAAGAAGGCTGCCACACTACGAGTATGGCCGGCACCTGGATGTCTGTGGTCAAAGGTTTTGGAGGTATGCGGGTACGCAATGGCCAGCTTCACTTCCATCCAATCCTTCCAAAGAATTGGGACGGCTACAGCTTCAAAATCGGATTTAGAGGCAGAATATTAGAAATCAAAGTGTCTAAGAGCGGAACAGTCATCCAGAACACCGGAGGCGAAGCACTTACCATTTTCTTGAATGGTGAAGAAAAAACCTTAGCACCTGCCTGACCTATCATGAGTTGACCATTGGCAGTGCCAGCCAATGGTCAATTTCTTTGTTCTGAAATACCTGCAACCCAAGTTTTTGTGCGGCCTCAATATTGTCAGCCCTATCGTCGATGAAAAGGATTTCTTCCGGTCTCATTTGCTGATCAGCGATCACCATCTCATAAATCTCAATATTGGGTTTTCTCATTCCCACCTCATGAGAAAAATAGACTTTGTCTACCAGCACATGCAGGTTGGGGATACCGTGTGATTCGTTCAGTATTTTATTAAATGCCCGTTCATGAATCGAATTCGTATTGCTCAAAATCAGGGCTTTTAGATTCAACTCTTTAATGGCGTCAACTCTTTGGCTTGAAATCTCTCCGAGTAGTGCATTCCAAATGGATTCAAACTCCCCAGTTTCCAAGTCGATATGTAGAATATCGCACATTTCCAGTCGAAACTCCTCCTCACTCATTCCCCCCACCTCAAATCTTTGGAGTACATCAGACGTCACCAGCAAATCCCCTATTGCCTCCATTGAAATTCCTGCCCTTGCAGCTAGCTGACTTGCCGTCCTCTCATAGTGAAGGTCGATAATGACTCCTCCCAAATCAAACAGTATTGCCTTTAATCCCTGCTCCATGTAGCTCATAAAAAGTTGACCGGTCTTCTCTTGTAAATTGATTAAGTTGGCATACAATATTCAGCATATTATGAAAACTAACCTGACATTATTTTTCTGTTTCGTGGCACTCATAGGTTTTAGCCAAAAGCTAGACATGGAGCCCTTAAAAAACCTTAAACCTAGGAGCATCGGCCCAGCCGGAATGTCCGGCAGAATCACGGCCATTGATGTAGTCACCGACAATCCGGACATTATCTACGCCGGAGCTGCCTCAGGAGGAGTTTGGAAATCCACAAGTGGCGGCATCAAGTGGGAACCCGTTTTCAATGATCAGACCACAGCCTCCATTGGTGCCATTGCGATTCAGCAATCTAACCCCTCCGTTATTTGGGTAGGTACAGGTGAAGGCAACCCTCGAAACTCGCTGAATGGTGGCGATGGAGTCTATCGATCATTGGATGCGGGCAAGACATGGAAAAAAATGG